>JADJOX010000001.1:0-300000 GCA_016713565.1 Ignavibacteriota bacterium | reverse complement strand
TCATTAACTACTAATGTGTTAGAATTTTCTCCTAGTTCAATAGTCCATACATCATATTCATATGGAATATTGTTTTTTTCATATAATTCTTTCCATTCTTTCAAAATTGATTTTACATCATCTTTATTGCCTATTTTATAATTAAAAAACATCCAATGCATAAACTTCCCCTCACCTGGTTTAAGGTGGGGTTCTTTTGGAATATATGATAGTTCTGCGGACCATTTTACGACAAACTGTTTAAAGCTTTCAATGCTTTCGTTATTTTTCTTTTCAAATACCGAAGATTTCTGCTTATCCAACTTTTCATAAGCATTCGTAAATTTTTCGTGAATTTTATCTAACTCACCGTAATTTGCGATAGGAATTAAATAGTAAAAATGAAAATCATCCCTTTGAGATGCATGAATACGCGGAATATCAAGTCCGGCTTCTGTCATCAATGTGACCCATTCTTTTGATGTTTCTTCGTATTGATCGTACTTATCAACTTTTGCTATTTCTTCGTGAATGATGAAAAGCTGATCTTTAGACATATCTTGTGAAATAATTTGAACCGGCGAAAATAATATTATCCCGCAAAACAAAAACCCAAATAGTTTTTGAATTTTCATATAAACCCCTTTTTTTATTATAATATATTTTATTCAGCGGTGTTTTAGAAGTGCTGTTAAAAACCTAACAATTTATATTTATTAAAACAAGATTAATTGTCCTATTAAATAAATTATTTTTTCAGCATATAAGGTTTTTCTTTCAAATTTACTTTGTTCCAATAATTTCTTTTATTCCTGCAAGTGGAGTTTTAGGTTTGTAGTTAAATTGTTTATTAAATTTGGTACTGTTGAAAAAATAATCCATTTCGTATTGGTATGCCATTTCTTTTAATTCTTTTAGAATTGGTATAAATATACCAAGCGGTCCAATTGCCCATGCAGGAATTGCATTAATATTTTTTTTCATTTGCATTTCTTGCATATAAATTTCAATCCATTTTCGAGATGTAAGTTTTTCTTCAGTAGTTGGCAAATGCCAAATCTGATTGAATGCGTCTTTAGTATTTCCAAGAATAGCGGCTGATTTACCTATATCAATTATATTGGTAAAACTATGAATTACATCCAATTTCCCAATCCATTGTGGATTTTTATTTTTCAATAGATTATTATAAACCGTCAATGTTAACGCACTGTTCTCAACATTCGGTCCATAAAAATCTGCCGATCTTGCAATTATCCCAGTAACCTCATTTTTATCGATAGCATCCAAAAGCATTTTTGAAATTCGGGCACGTACTTTTCCTTTTTCAGAGATTGGGTTTATCGGTGTTTCTTCGGTCATATTTGATAAATGTTTCGGATCATACATATAAATATTGTCTATGAATACAATTTTTGAATTATGTTTTTTACACGACTCAATTAAATTAAGCATAAATTTAGGCCAATTTTCTTTCCAGACAGAAATTTTATATTCAAAAGCAATCGTCACATAAACAACTTCAGAACCTTTTACAGCTTCATCAAGCAATACCGGATTAAGTAAATCAGCCTTCATTAGAATATCAGAATCGTTTATTTTTTTCGGATTTCTGCTTACGAGTTTAATTTCATTTGTATAGTTTTTTAACTCCTTTGCAAGTACTTTACCTACAGAACCATTTGCGCCTATTATTGTCTGCATAATTTACCCTATTTAATTTTACTCGAGAATTAAAAGATTATAACAAAAATATAGAATTTTATGATTTCTAATATTTATCTAAAATAATTTTACAATTCAATTGGAAAATAAATTTATTCCTTCTTTAATATTACAATAGAAAGATCATCGTGTTTTTTTTCTTTTCCTATAAATGCTCTTACGCTGTTCAATAATCTTTCGCCAATTTGCTGAGGTGACATATGACTGGATATTTTTAATAATTGATAAATTCTCTCGGTTCCATAGAAAGTTCCGTTTGAATCTTTTGCTTCTGTAACTCCATCAGAAAATATAACCAAACAATTTCCTGTTTCTAAAATAATATTTTGTGTGGTAAATTTTGCCGAACTTGATAAACCCAATGCTACATTGCCCTTTGGCAATATTTCAATTTCATCTTTCTTTAAAATTACCGGCGGCAAATGACCCGCATTAAATATTTCCAATTTATTTATATTTTCTTCTATTGAACAATAAACCATTGACGCAAAACTATTCGGCAGAATATCTTTATGAAATACTTTATTTATCTTTTCTCCGAATTCTGCAAGGTCTGCCGCATCGGGAGCAAAAGCTCTAATTATTGTTTGGAGTTTAGACATTAAAAGCGCAGCCGCAAGTCCTTTACCCGAAACATCCGCAAGTGTAATTCCAAATTTATTTTCCCCTGTCTTTACAAAATCAACAAGGTCTCCACCAACTTCATTTGCCGGTTCAGTAAACAGCCAAATTTGCCACCCGTTTGCTTTTGGATTTTTATCTGACATTAATGCAACTTGAACGGATTTACCGGCGTTAAGTTCATCTTTGGCCAAAAGTTTATCTTTCAGTTCTAGCATAAGAATAAATAAAATTACAAGTCCTCCCAAAACACTAGTGTCATATGAAAAATTTAAATTATTTCCATTAAGTCCAAATCTTCCTGCAGAAACCAGAAAAAAGAAACCAATTACTAAAAGCAGCCTTCTTGTTGGATTTAACTTCAATAAAAGTTCTTTAAGAATCCACCAGAACATATAAAAAAACCGTTTTATTTTTCCCATTCCCGCAAGTTGGGTTTTTCGTCCATCGGTAAGAAAAAACTCTTTTAATTCGCCAAAATCTTTAGAAATGTTTGTACTAAAACCGCCTTCAGAAATATCATTTCTTAAAGTTTCATAAAGTTTTCTTTCGTTATTGTTTTTGTTCTCATTCATAATAGTTTTGGTATTTTACATTAAGACGAAGTTGACTTTTTGAAGTTCCATAATCTAAAATATATCAATTTTGAATACAAGTATCAGCTTTTTAAAAAAGCTAATTACTGAGTTTAATACTTCTTCGGGTGTATTAAAATTATTTTCAGATTCTAATTTCATAACATCTTTATCTTGAACAAATTTAATTGTTTTTGAATATTCTGCAACAATAAGCTGCATTAATATTGAGAATCTGTCTCTGTAAAATTCTTCTTTATCTCCTTTCGGTAAAATTAAAGTTATTTTTTTTCTAGTAATTACAATTCTTTCAAATTGAGAGAAAGAGACATAAAATCTTAAAATTGCGGTCAAAATTAATCTTTCTACAATAACTGGAAATTTTCCAAATTTATCTTGAAGCTCGTCTTTTATTTCATCCAGCTCATCAATTTTTATCATTGAAAATAACGCTTGATAAAAACTTAATCTATCTGATTGATCCGGCATAAAAGATTTGGGAATTCCAATTTCAAAATATGTATCGATTGTAGGTTCAGATCTTTGCTGATGTTTCGGCAGATTTTTAAATACATCTTTAAATTCATTTTCTTTAAGTTCCGCGACCGCTTCATCAAGCAATTTAACATACATATCAAATCCAACCGTATCAATAGTACCGGATTGTTCCGTACCTAATAAATTTCCCGCTCCTCTAATTTCCAAATCACGCATAGCTAAATTAAAACCGCCGCCAAGTTCAGTAGATTCTTCAATTGCCTGAAGTCTTCTTACTGCTTTTTGATTTAACGTATTTAATGATGGAACAAGGAAAAAGCTGTAAGCCTGTCTATCCGATCTTCCGACTCTTCCTCTTAATTGATGAAGCTCAGCCAAACCGAATCTATCAGCTCGATTAATAATGATTGTATTTACGTTTGGAATATCCAAACCGCTTTCAATAATTTTTGTAGATATCAGAACATCGGCTTCTTTGTTCATAAAACTATAAATTACATTTTCAAGCTGTGCAGGTTTTAATTGACCATGAGCAACCAAAATTTTTATGTGCGGAATATGTTTATGCAAATAAAGAGCTATTTTTTCAATTGATTGAACTCTATCGTGCACAAAATAAACTTGCCCTTTTCTTTTTAATTCATCTAAAATCCATTCTCTTATTTTTACTATATCAAATGTTTCAACTTTAGTATAAATCGGCTGACGGTTTGGCGGAGGCGTCGCGATTATTGATAAATCTCGCGCGCCAAGCAATGATAAGTTTAAAGTTCTTGGAATTGGTGTAGCTGTTAAAGTAAGTGTATCAACATTCACTCTGATTTGTCTTAATTTTTCTTTAGCCATCACACCAAATCTATGTTCTTCGTCAATTATCAACAATCCTAAGTTATTAAATTTAATATCCTTTGAAAGCAGTCGATGTGTACCAATAACAATATCTACTTTTCCTTCAGTAAGTTCTTTAATAATTTCTGTCTGTTTAGATTTGCTTGAAAACCTTGAAAGAACGGAAACCTTTACAGGAAATTGAGATAAGCGATCTTTAAAAGTATTGTAATGCTGCTCGGCTAAAATTGTTGTAGGAACCAACATTCCAACCTGCTTGCCATCACTAACTGCTTTAAATGCAGCACGAATAGCAACTTCGGTCTTTCCAAAACCAACATCACCACAGACAAGTCTATCCATTGGGCTTTCCTGCTCCATATCAGATTTTACTTCGTCGGTTACTTTTATTTGATCCGGAGTAGGTTCATATAAAAAAGAAGCTTCTAATTCTTTTTGCCAAACGGTATCTCCAGAAAATGCAAATCCTTGAGCGGCTTTTCTTTGAGCGTAAAGTTTAATTAAATCTCTAGCGGCTTCTTTAATTTTTGTTTTAACTTTCTTTTTTGTTGTGCGCCATTCGCCGCTTCCAAGCGTTGTAAGTTTGGGTGGAATTTTATCACCGGAAGAATATTTTTTTATGAGTGACAAATAATTCATATTTAAATAAACTACACCACCTTCGGCATATAAAATTTTTATCGTTTCCTGTTCAACCATTCCTATTTTTATGGTTTCTAATCCTACGTATTTTCCAATGCCAAAATTTTCGTGAACAATAAAATCACCTATTTTTAATGAAGCAAATTCTTTAACGCGAGATCGTTTAATTATTTGTTTCTTTGATATCTTTGTTCGGTAAGGCTTATTGAAAGTTTCATAATCCGTAAGAATTAATATTTTTTCATCTGAAATTAAAAATCCTTCTTTAATTGCAAGGACTTTTATTTTTACGGTTCCTAATTCCAGCAAATGTTTCAGCTCTTCATTAAAACTTGATAAAAGCTCAAATAATCTTCTGCCTTGAATTTCATTTTCCGCCGTTATAAATATTTTAAAATTCTGATCGGCAAAATCTTGCAGAGTTTTAAATAATAATGTAAAATTGGAATTAATGACCGGTGCGGACTTTATATTTAGTGAAAAATTTCCATCACGTTTGCCAAAAATATCTTCAATTATCCAAAAAGCATTTTCGTTTAATAATTTTTCTAATGACGTTTGCTCATTATAAATAATTTCATTTTTTACAATTTGAGTTGTATTATTTTCCAGAAGCTCGGATTTTAACTCATCATCAAGTTCTTCTTCGTACAAATTATTATTAAGTTTATTTTCCTTATTCTTATTATCAATGTTTTCCAAATAGTAATTATTTGCGAACACAATAGGAGAATTAAGGTAATTGAAAATATTATCTGTATAGTTTGTTAAGTGTTCATCCAAAAAGGACGCTAAAGTTATACTATCAATTTTATTGGAGGAGCGCTGACTTTCCGGATCAAATAATCTAATTGATTCTAAAAAATCTCCGTCGTATTCAAGTCGGCATGGATGCTCTTCGCTGAATGACCAAAAGTCGATAATTGAACCTCTCACAGAAAAACTTCCGGGATCAACCACCGCTTTTTCATTATTATAATTTATTGAATTCAAGTACTCGATCAATTCTTCATAAGTAATATCAGAACCTATTTCGATTTTTGTCGTACTTTTTTCTATTGTTTCTTTAGACGGAAGTTTAATTTTTAGAATATCGTAAGTGGAGATAATAATGAAAGTGTTTTTATTCTTTATCGCGGTCAGTTTTTCTTGAATTGTTTCTTTTTCTATTTCATCTATTGAAATAACTTTTTCAGAAAGACCTAATATTGTTAACTCAACATTTACTTCGTTTACAATTTGTCTTGAAGGCAAAAGGACAAGAATTTGATTTTCCTTTTTGCTTAGCAAAGAAATCGCTATTGATTTTGCTGAACCGGATAATTGTGTGGTGTAAATAAAATTTTGATTTTCTTTTTTCCTGTTAATTTCAGAATTGAAATTCTTAAAAAAATTTATTTCGGATATTTCGGACAAAAAATTTTCATTCATATTGTTTAAATAGAAATTACCCTTCCTCACAAAGAAACGCGGGAATTGATTTATAAAAAAATTAGTTAAGTAAATTTACTATAAATTGAAACAAAGTTTTTGGTTATATTTTATTAATAAATTCCTCAAATATTAATGGTTATAAAATGACACTTCATAAAGCGCCAAAATATCAACCGCTTAAACCGGAACAGTTAAAATTAGCTTGTGACCCAAATTGCTTTAAATTTGATACTACCGACAGCATTGCTCCAATTGAAGGAATTGTTGGACAAACAAGAGCCATAAAAGCAATAAAAATCGGCATCGATATTGTCGGACCGGGTTATAATATTTTTATTACAGGACTTTCAGGAACGGGTAAACAGACAACAATTAAAAATCTCTTAAAAGGATTTCTGCCGAAAAATAATATTAAACTAAATGACTATGTTTATGTAAATAACTTTAGAGATTCCGATCATCCGACGTTATTAATTTTTCCTGCCGGACAAGGAAGAAGCTTTAAGAATGATATGAAAAAATCAATTAAACTTCTTCATGATAATATACCTCAAATTTTGGAACGGGAACCTTTTTTATCCGAACGTAAGAAATTAGCTACCGATTATGGTAAATCTCAACAATCATTAGTTAGTGAATTCGAAAAAAAATTAAGAAAAGACAATTTAACACTTGGTCAAATTAAAGTTGAAGAAGTAACTCGACCTGAAATATTCGCGGTTATTGAAAATCAGCCGGTTTATGTTCAACAGTTACACGAGTTAGTTCAAGCAAATAAAATAACCGAGAAAGACGCCGAAAAAATTGTTAAAAAATATACCGAACACCAAGATGAATTATATATTGTTTTCAAGGAAAGTTTAAAGTTAACCCAGAATTTTCAATTTCAGCTTAATGAATTGGAATCAAATGCCGTTAAAAATTTAATAACTGCAACTTTCGACGAATTACGAGAAATATATAAAACAAAAAAAGCAATAAAATATTTTGCAAAAGTCACTGAAAATGTTTTGGAAAATTTGGAATTTTTTAAAATCCCGGCAAATCAAAAAAGTAAAGATGATACTGTAAATGCGGAAGATCTTCTCGCTTATCAAGTAAATTTAATTTTAGATAATTCCAATGTGAAAGATGTTCCTGTAATTATTGAAACTTCTCCAACCTATGCCAACTTATTTGGCGCAATTGAAAGAATAAACGACGGTTCAGGCGTTTGGCAGTCTGATTTTACAAATATTAAAGCAGGCTCAATATTAAAAGCAAACGGCGGATACCTGGTTATAAATGCAATAGATGCAATTCAAGAACCGGGAGTCTGGAAATCGTTAAAACGTGTTTTACTTTACAGTAAATTAGAAATTCAAGATTTGTCTAATGTTTATCAAATTACATCAAGCACTCTTAATCCAGAACCTATTGAGATAAATTGCAAAGTTATAATGATTGGGAATAATTATTCTTACTCACTGCTTTCAAATTATGAAGATGACTTTAATAAGATATTTAAAATTAAAGCCGAATTCGATTATGAAATGAATCGTACCGAAAGCGCTCTGATTGAATACGCAAAAGTGATAAAAAAACTTGTCACACAAGAAAAATTATTAGAATTCGATAAATCAGCAATCGGTAAAATTATTGAATACGGTGCCAGATATGCCGGAGATCAAACAAAATTAACTACAAGATTTGCTTACATTGCGGATTTGGCAAGAGAATCAAATTTTTGGGCTAAAGATGTTGGCGAGAAAATCGTTACATCAATTCATGTTCAAAAGGCGTATGATTCGGCGATAGAAAGGCATGCAATGTATGATTCCAAAATGAAAGAAATGATTGATAGAAAAACAATGTTAATTGATACGGAAGGAGCGAGAGTGGGACAAATAAATGGACTTGCCGTTTACGGCGGCAGTTATTATTCATTTGGAAAACCAACCAGAATCACCGCTTCGGTAGGGTTAGGAAACGGAAATATAATTAACGTAGAAAGAGAAGCCGGATTAAGCGGAAGTTCGCATAACAAAGGCGTTTTGATCATTACGGGATATTTTAGGGAAAAATTCGGTAAAAGAATTCCGTTATCATTTACGGCAAGTTTAGTTTTTGAACAAGGTTATGGAATGATTGACGGAGATAGTGCATCAGTTACAGAAGTCTGCGCCCTTCTTTCCAGCATTGCGGAAATCCCCATTAAGCAAAATTTTGCAATAACAGGTTCAATTAACCAAAAAGGAGATATCCAGCCTATTGGAGGAGTTAATGAAAAAATTGAAGGATTTTTTGACGTATGCAAATCACGAGGGTTTGATAAATCTCACGGAGTAATTATTCCTCATCAAAACGTAAATGATCTAATGCTGAAGGATGAAATTATTGATGAAGTTAAAAATAAAAATTTTTCGATTTATTCCATTCAAACAGTTGAAGAGGCAATAGAATTACTTACCGGAGTAAAAGCCGGAAAGCAATTGAAGAATGGTAAATTTCAGCCAAATACAGTTTACGGAAAAGTTGAAAAATGTTTAATTGAAATGAAACACAGAGCAAAACCGCAAACAAATAATAACAAGCAGAATAATCAATTGCATGATCAAAAGACATCTAAAATTAAAGGTAACAAGTGAATCAAAATATTGTAAAAACTAAAATACTTGCAACGATTGGACCTTCTTCCGATTCCGAAGAAAATTTATTATCGCTAGTTGATGAAGGTGTTAACGCTTTTAGATTAAATTTTTCTCATGGCGACAAAGAATATTTTACCAAACTTTTTAAACGAATTTATAATGTCTGTGAGAAGAAAAAATTGCCAATCACAATTGTGCAAGATCTTCAAGGTCCAAAAATTAGAGTCGGAAAATTAGAAAAAGATTTTATTACTTTAATCGGCGGTGGAATAATTGAAATTACTACTGAAGAAATTATGGGTAACGAAAAAATAATTTCAACATCTTACAAGTCTTTAGTAATTGATGCAAAAATAGGAGAATCAATTTTAATTGACGACGGATTAATTCGGCTTGAAGTAATTGAATTAAAAGAAAAATCTCTAATTTGCAAAATTATTGTAGGCGGAATTTTAAAACCAAAAAAGGGAATGAATTTTCCAGGAATGACACTTAGCGAACCTTCTGTAACTGAACGTGATAAAGAAAATATGGAATTTGCTTTTAAAGAAAGAGTAGATTATGTGGCTTTATCTTTTGTTCGTCACCAGAATGATATTATTGAATTAAAAAAATGGATGAAAGATAAAGGATATGACAAACCAATAATTGCAAAAATTGAAAAGCCGGAGGCAGTTGATAATTTTGAAGAAATATTAAAAGTCGCCGATGGAATAATGATTGCACGCGGCGATCTTGGTGTTGAATTAGCTCCACAATTAGTTCCAATAATTCAAAAAAATATTATACAAAGATGCAACTCGGTTGGCAAACTTGTAATAACGGCTACACAAATGTTGGAATCAATGATGAATAATCCAATTCCGACGCGCGCGGAAGCTTCCGACGTTGCGAATGCTGTTTTAGACGGAACCGAAGTTGTAATGTTAAGCGGTGAAACTGCCGCGGGAAAATATCCTTTAACCACCATCAAAACAATGAAAAGCATACTTTCTTGTACAGAACCTCAAATTCAATTTCAAACAAAAGTGAAATATGAAATTCCTTCAAATCAAGTGGATAATATTTTTGACGCAACAGGTAAAAGTTTTGCCGAAATTGCGAATCAAGTAAATGTTGCGGCTATAGTTGTCTTTACTCATTTTGGAAGAAAAGCAAGAACAATGGCAAAGTTCAGACCAATGGCGCCAATTTTTGCTTTTTCCGATTCATTTGAAACTTTAAATATTTTAAACTTATACAGAGGGATTACACCGTTTTACTTGGAAGATCTTTATGATAAGGAAAAATATTTAGAAGCGGCAAAAAATCACTTAAAGAAAAACAATTATTGCAAAGAAGGCGATTTGATTCTTTTTACTGCCGGTGCTCCAATTACCGATAATACTAGAACAAACTGGATACAAATTTCTTATGCATAATTTTAAGAAAGTAAAATGGAATACAAATTAGCAAAATGGTGGGAACTTCAAAGAAACGGGAAAATTCTTTGTACATTGTGTCCGCGCTATTGTACAATTGCTAATGGACAAAAAGGATTTTGCTATATTAGGGAAAATATAGATAATAAGCTTTATTCTATTGGTTATGGAAGACCTTCAGGTTTTGGCGTTGATCCTATTGAGAAAAAACCGCTTTCACATTTTTTACCGGGAACACAAATATTAAGTTTTGGAACCGCTGGATGTAATTTGGGCTGCAAGTTTTGTCAAAACTGGACAATCAGCAAATCAAAATTAGATGATATAAATTCGCTTGTTGCAACACCCGAACAGATTATAGAGATTGCAAAAAAATATAAAACTCCGTCAATTGCTTTTACATATAATGATCCGACTATTTTCGGAGAATACGTTATCGATATTTCAAAAATTGCTCGCGAAGAAAATATAAAATCCGTAATGGTTACAGCGGGTTACATAGATAAAGAAGCCAGAAAGGAAGTATATCAATTTATTGACGCGGCAAACGTCGATCTAAAGTCATTTTCTGAAACATTTTATCATAAATTAACTTTTTCTCATTTAAATGATATTTTGGAAACTCTTCTTTGGATAAAGCATGACACAAATATCTGGCTTGAAATTACAACTCTATTAATTCCAAATGAAAATGATTCCGATGAAGAAATTAAAAATTTATGCAGTTGGATAGTTAAAAATTTGGGTGTTGATGTTCCTCTACATTTTACCGCATTTCATCCCGATTTTAAAATGAGGAATAAATCAAAAACTCCTTTTTCAACTTTGGATAAAGCAAGAAAAATTGCAAGCGCTGAAGGAATAAATTATTGTTACGTTGGCAACGTACATAATACAGAAGGACAAACCACATACTGCCCAAAATGCAAAGAACCTATTATTAAACGCGATTGGCACGAAGTTTTGGGAATAAATATGCAAAATGGAAAATGTAAGAATTGCGGTGAAAAAATTTCCGGAATATTCTCTTAATTCTTACCTTACAATTATTAATATCGTTTACTATCTTTGAATTATTCAATAATCAAATTAAATAATTATGAAACATATTTTAACTATTCTCGAAAACTATGTTGTTGATTATGGTTTTAATGTATTAAGCGCGATTTTAATTTTAGTAATTGGACTCTGGTTAGCAAAATTAATTTCAAAAATATTCAATAAATTTATTTTAAGGTCAAATGTTGATCTCACTTTGGTAAAATTCTTTACTTCATTGGTAAGAATTGTTTTAATAATTATTGTTGTTATTGCCGCGGTTAATAAATTAGGCGTTGAAACAACATCTTTGGTTGCCGTACTTGGAGCTGCGGGTCTGGCTATTGGTTTAGCGCTGCAAGGTTCTCTTTCAAATTTAGCTTCAGGAATAATGCTAATTATTTTTCGTCCTATTAAAGTCGGCGATTATATTCAAGGCGGCGGCGGTGAAGGTGTTGTTAAGGAAATTGGAATTTTCGTTACTAAATTAACTTCAATAGATAACAAATTATTATTTATTCCAAATTCAAAATTAACTTCGGATAATATTACTAATTTCACTTTTAATGAAACCAGAAGAGTGGATATGATCTTTGGAATTGGTTATAAATCCAATATTGAAAAAGCAAAAAATATTATTAAAGAAGTTTTAGATAATAATTCGAAAGTATTAAAAGAACCGGCTCCGGATATTTTTGTTAGAGCATTGGCGGATAGCAGTGTCAATATTTCGGTAAGACCATGGTGTAAAACTGAAGATTATTGGACTGTTATTTCCGAAGTTACTGAAACAATAAAATTAAAATTTGATGCAAATGGAATTGAAATTCCTTTTCCGCAAAGGGATATTCACTTATATAACAATTAAAAATTTTGTTTTAATAATTAATTTTGTGATGACATTAAATTATTATTAATACATTTTTAAGTGTATTATTTTTTCATCATAAAAATATATCCGCTAAACAAAACGGTTGTTATAATTTGAATGTAAATTGGTGTTGAAATTAAACTTCCATCAATAATCAGCAAGCTTAGCAATCCAAATTTAACCGCATAATAAGCCATTTTGCTCAATCCGACGCTTAAGATCATCGAGGAAAATTTATTTTTGAATTTTTCGACAAAGAAAAAATACAGCCAAACATTCAATAATAATTCACCTGTAATTAAAAATGTTTTTATCAGATAAGGATGTGCCGAAACGACAAAAGAAAAAATAGGTAACGTTGCCGCAACAATATACGCATTCCTCTTTGATGTATGCGCAATTGCCAATATTAACATCAAACGCATCGGTTCAATTAAATAAATAGGCAACGAAGTTAAATGTGAAAGTGCCGGGACAAAATAAACAAATGCAACGGCAAATACATCGAATGCTGAATTTTTTACGATTTCTTTACCACCGAGTTTACCTAAAACTGCTTCCATAATAATACCTATTGTTTTTCTTGAACTAATTATAATATATTTATATTTTTCGTAAAATAAAAGAGATAGCATTGTCTCAATTTTAAACATTGGAGAAATTTATGAATAGGAGAGAATTTTTTAGAAAAAGTTCCTATGCGGGAATTGCTGCTTGCACATATTTTTCATTTGGTGACAAATTAAATGTTTTCGCGAAAAGTAAAAGTCCTAATTCCGAATTATTTGATTTAGTTGCCATCAAAGGAGGTGAGCCTGACGCAATGTTTGATGAGGCAATTAAATCTTTAGGCGGAATGAATAAGTTTGTTAAAAAAAATCAAAAAGTTGTTATAAAACCAAATATCGGCTGGGATACTATTCCAGAAAGAGGTGCTAATACAAATCCAAAATTAATTTCTCAAATTGTTAAGCGATGTTTTGACGCGGGTGCAAAAGATGTTTATGTTTTTGATCATACTTGTGACAATTGGAATAAATGTTATTCTAACAGTGGTATTGAAAAAGCCGCAAAAGATGCGGGAGCCAAAGTTGTTACCGGCAACAGTGAAAGTTATTATCAAAAAGTTGATTTAAAATCCGGTAAAAATTTAACTTCTACAACAGAACACGAACTTATTTTGGATTCTGACGTTTTTATAAATGTACCAATCTTAAAAAATCATTCAAGTGCGGAGCTAACAATTTCTATGAAAAATTTAATGGGGAACGTTTGGGATAGGGGTTTTTGGCATAGAAACGATTTGCACCAATGCATTGCGGACTACGCGAGTTACAGAAAACCCGATTTGAATATTGTTGACGCATATTTTGTGATGAAAAGAAATGGTCCCCGAGGTGTTTCCAATGAAGACGTATTAACTTTAAAATCTCAAATAATATCTACGGATATTGTTGCGGCTGATTCAGCTGCGGCTAAATTATTTGGAAAAGAACCAAGTGAAATTGGTTACATAAAAATTGCTAATGATATGAAAATTGGAACAATGGATTTGTCAAAGCTAAAAATAAACAGAATTATACTTTGATATGAATCTTCAAATCCTCAAAAAGATCAGAGTAATAATTTCGTTAATATTTTTTATTTCATTTCTGATTTTATTTTTCGACTTATCATTTTCAATTCAGTCAGCTTTTGCTAAATATCCCATTTTCTTGCAATTTATTCCTTCACTTAAAGATTTTCTCGCGACATTTTCATTTACAGTATTTGGATTTTTCATCATAATAATTCTTACTTTATTTTTGGGAAGAGTTTACTGCTCTGTTGTTTGTCCTCTTGGTATTTTGCAAGATATAATAATTTATTTAAGAGATAGAAAAAAACGAATCAAAAATAAATTTTCAATTTCTTTTGAAAAAACCAGATATGCATTTTTAATTATTACAATATTTTCCTTTTTATTTGGAATTTCTATTTTTATCTCTTTACTTGATCCGTACAGTAATTTTGGAAGAATATTATCAAATACCGGTTTGCCCGATTGGAACTTTTCTAGGAATTTTATCAAAATTTTCTATTTATAAAATTGCCGTTATTGAGCAAAATTGTATTTCATGCGGAGATTGTGAAACCGTATGCAAAGCGAACTGCATTGAATCCGAGTCTCAAAAAGTAGATTTCACCAGATGCGTAGGTTGTTTTAATTGCTTTGATGTTTGTCCGTCAATCGGAATTAGTTATGTACCGAGATATTCTTTAAAATCAAAAAAAATAAACAAACTAAGTAGAAATTCGTCACGCAGGAATTTTTTAATAAATATTGGAATTTTTATATTTGGCTCTAATTTAATTTTAAAAGCTCAAAAAAAAATAGAGGTTTATAAAGACAGTAAAATTCCGGTAATAAGAAAAACTCCTATATCTCCACCGGGCTCAATTTCAGTAGAGAATTTCATTGATAAATGCACCGCTTGCAGTTTATGTGTTGCAAGTTGCCCGACACAAGTTTTACAGCCTTCATTTTTAGAATACGGTTTGCTAGGAATTTTTCAGCCACGAATGGATTATTTAAAGAGTTATTGCAATTATGACTGCGTTATATGTTCGGAAGTTTGTCCAACCGGCGCAATAATTCCTCAGAATTTAGAGAAAAAACAATTAATTCAATTAGGGAAAGCTAAATTTGTTAAGGAAAACTGTGTTGTATATTCTCAAAAAACAGATTGCGGCGCTTGTGCCGAACATTGTCCAACTAAAGCAGTCGAAATGATTTTTGATAAAACGGTTAAATTAAAGGCACCGTTTCTTAAAGAAGAAATATGTATTGGATGCGGAGCATGCGAACATGCGTGTCCTACTAAACCATATAAATCAATTTACGTTGAAGGCAATTCAATCCATCAAACCGCACAAAAGCCAAAAACAGAGAAAATTAATGAAAAAATCGATTTAAAAGAAGAATTCCCTTTTTAATAAGATTTTTAAAATTAATTGTGTTAAAAAATCATAATTTTTATATATTAATGTTAACTCTGTAATTTACAATTAAATAACTTAATTTTTAACTTAAACAATCTTTTCATTAATAAACATATAAGGAATTCCCCCATGGATAATTATTTATTAACATTGCAGAATTATATTACAATTTACGGACTAAAAATTTTAGGTTCCGTATTGATACTGATTATTGGTTTATGGTTAGCAAAGTTAATTGCCGCTAATATCAGTAAACATCTTATCAAAAAGAATACTGATCCTACATTAGTTAAGTTTTTAACATCTTTGGTGCGATTTACATTAATTACTTTTGTTGTAATCGCCGCTATAAGTCAAGCAGGAGTTGAGACAACTTCTTTTATTGCAGTTCTTGGTGCGGCAGGTTTGGCAGTAGGCTTAGCTTTGCAAGGTTCACTTTCCAATTTTGCTTCCGGAGTTATGTTAATTATATTCAGACCAATTAAAGTCGGAGATTACATTGAAGGCGGAGGAAATCAAGGTATTGTTGAAGAAATAGGCATTTTTGTTACAACATTATTATCACTCGATAACAAACAGATTTTTGTTCCTAATGCAAAACTGACGGCTGATAACATTGTAAATTATTCCGGCAAAGAAATTAGAAGAGTCGATTTAGTATTTGGTGTTGGATATAAAGAAGATATTGACAATATACGTAAAATTATAATCGAAGCATTATATAAAAATTCCAAAATTATTGGTGAACCTAAACCGGATATTCTTGTTAGTAAATTAGCGGACAGTAGCGTTAACTTTGAAGTTCGCCCATGGTGTAAAACTTCCGATTATTGGGACGTTTATTACAGCGTAACTGAAGATGTTAAGAAAAAGTTTGTAGAGCATGCAATAAAAGTTCCTTATCCTCAACGAGAAGTACATTTAAATCAAAATTAAAGATTTAGCAGATGTTTGATGACTTTCAAACATCTGCTGCAATATTATTAACCCTTACTTGAATTCAGCATCCAAATTGCCTTTTCTAACCAAGCAGTTTTTTCGTCCGCCATCATTTGAGTGCCTATATCATTTTTACCAGATGCTAATTGTGAAGTTTTTATAAATTCCTTCAGCAAATAATTAAAGTCATCTAGCAAACTATTAAGTACTTCACTTGCTGAAAATTCAGTTTTGCCTTCTTCAGAAATTTTTGCGGTTTCCAAATAGCTTTTTACTGTAACTAATGGTTTGCCGCCAATCTGCAAAATTCTTTCGGCAATATCATCATAAACCGTGGCAAAATATTCATAATATTCTTCAGTTTGTTTATGAATTCCAAAAAAAAGCTGTCCTTTTATATTCCAATGATAATTGTGAAGTTTTACGTACAAAACTTGTACATCCGACAAATTTTGATTGAGTTGTTTTGTAAGTTCTACCATTTTATTTACCTCTCATAATTGATATTATATAATAATTATTATTATTTATTATTAAAAAAATTACCGTATGTTAAATACGGCATTAAATATTTATAAAGATTTTTTGCTGAAATACCAATCGGTATAATCGTAACCTTCATCTTTTCGTTTTGCCTGTCCTTCTTGTGTCAATGGAGGCGGAACAATTACTTTTTCTCCCGGTTTCCAATTTTCCGGAGTTGCAACTCCGTATTTTTGACTTGTTTGTAAAGCTTCGACTATTCGTAAAATTTCATCTATACTTCTACCGTTTGTCAATGGATAATAAATCATTGATCTTAAAATTCCTTCAGCATCAATAATAAATACGGCACGTACGGCAGATGTATCGGAAGCTCCCGGATGTATCATACCATAAGACTTTGCAACTTTCATGCTTAAATCATCAATTATTGGAAATGGTATTTCTATATCAAAATTATCTTTAATGTTTTTTACCCAAGCCAAATGGGAATAAATACTATCAATACTTAGACCTATAACTTGAGTGTTTAGTTTTTTGAACTCTTCATTTTTTTTAGCGAATGCTATAAATTCTGTTGTACAAACCGGAGTAAAATCAGCTGGATGTGAAAAAAGTACAACCCATTTCCCTTTTAGATCTGATAGTTTTATAATCCCGTGAGTTGTTTTTGCATTAAAATCCGGTGCCGGTTCATTAAGTCGTGGTAAACTAAATATTTGTGTTTCTTCCATTTGTAACTCCCTATTTTGCATGTGAATAAATTTATTTTATAAATAAGATGCGAGTATTTTCAAAAAGATTCAATAATTATTAGATAATAATTATTATTATTTATTATTAAAAAAATTGCCGTAAATAATACGGCTGCAACTTTTAGAAATAATTTATAAATAAGTTCCTTTTTTTACTATAATTATCCAAATGAAATTTAATAGATAATTATTAGCTAATTCTTACAATCATCGCAAATAACATTAAACTGAATATTATAATTTATAAAACTATGTCCGGATAAAATTTCAGGCACTTTTAATTCATTTAATTCCGGATCATGAACATCTAATATTTTTTTACACCTAACGCAAACTATATGATGATGATTTTCAATTTCGGCTTCATATCGTACAGTTTCATGTAATGGCGTGACTACCGAAATTATTCCCTTTTCTTCAAAAGTTTCCAAAGTTTTATAAACAGTAGCAAGTGAAATTGTTGGGAATTCACCTAAAATATTTTTATGCACAGTTTCCGGCTTTGGATGAGTTTTATCTTTTACAAGAGCTTTATAAATTGCTAATCTCTGTGGAGTAACGCTTAAACCATTAGTTCGGCATTTCTCTATAAATAAATCTATTTTCTTTTGAAATTCCATCTTAACATTTATTATTTGATAATTATTATTAGGTAATATATGAAATCTGGAATTGAACTGCAAGAAAAAAAAAGGGTAAAAATAATTTACCCTTTTTAAGCTAAATAATAGAGTTGTTAGTGAGTAGCTACAATTTTGTAGCTTTTCTTACATTTTTCCGCATTACAAAACTCCAGATAAAAATTTGATGAACTTTTATCTTCCTTTTTTTCTACGACTTGAGCGGAAAATCCTTGAGCAGTATGACGATCAATTAACAACTTGAAATATTTAGAGGCAATTTTGTTGGCTTCATCAAGAGTGATGTTGGTCATAGTTCTCCTGAGTTATTAATTTTCTGAACAACTGCATTGTGATAATCGAATTGTTTCATAAGAAATTAAATTAATTTATGAAATTGGTAATTCTATTTTAACTTCCACACCTTCATTCAATTTGCTGCTAACAGAAATTTTTCCGTTATTTATCTTAACTAATAAATCCGATAAAATTAAGCCTAATCCCGTTCCTTTTGTATCGCTGCATGAATTTAATGTAATGTCTTCATTTATTTTGAATAATTTTGCAATTTGATCTTCCGACATTCCCTTTCCAAAATCCTTTATTGTAACAATAACATTCTGATTAAAAAAATCAATTTGCGATTTAATAATAATTTCATTTTCACTGCCTGAGTGAAGAACTGCATTTTCCAAAACATAATAAATAATTTTTATTATTGATTCGGAATCACCTTTTACAAATATCTGATTACCAAGATCGCAAGCAATATTCTGAGTATTGAATTTTTTGAAGATAAGATTTATAGAATAGTTAATTAGTTCATTCAACTCTAATCTTTCAATATTGATTTTAACCTTACCGTTTTTATAATAGATCCATTCAAAAAATCTTTCTAAATATTTATTGGTAAACTGAGCTGATTTAATTATTTCGCTTAAATAAAACTTGCGTTCCACATCATCTAATAGTTCATAATCTTCATAAAGCAAATCCGTAAACCCAATTAAAGTAGTAAACGGATTTTTAATATTATGCGAAATTATTGAAAAGAAGGCATTATTCTCTTTAGATGCAGGAATTCCCACCGTATGTTTGTTTTGCAGATTTTCTAAATCAGATATTTTTGTTAATCGCTCAAGATAATCACTCATTGCATTCTTCTTTTAAGATGAATAATAGTTTTCTTATTAGACATTTTATTCAACTGGACTGTTTAATCTTGAAAAAAAATATTTTCAATATATGTTTTTAGTTTAATTTGCTGTTCCTCATTTGTGTAACGTTTTTCTATAACCTTATTACACCTCATTAATATTTTTTTGAAATTGCCGTTTCTTCTGCTTTCCTCAGGTGTTTCTTTGATGTTTAATTCTCTCTCTACTTCTTGAAGCAATATGTATGCTGATAAAGAAGTTTCGTATGATAGCTCCATTATTAATACTCCCCTTTGTTAATTAAAAAACTTGCCGATTTTCCTTTTTTTGATAATTATCATTTTAGCGGGATTTACAACAATAACTATACCAAGCAGAAGTAGAATGGTGTTATGCCAAAATATTACAAATAATGTTTAGGCAATTGTATAAAAGTTTGATTATGAATAAAAAATAAATAAAATTGAATTAAACTAATGATGTAAAAATTACATCTTGTCCAATTTAATAAAAAATTTTTGAGATTTTTATTTAAGAGTGACTCATATTGAAATAATTTTTGGGCAGGAAATCACTTGTAATTAATTCACTTATTCAACTTTCAGAAATTGCAATATCTAAAATTGAAACCGGTGCGTAATGCTTTTCTATAGTATTAAGTTTTGAAATTAAAATTTCTTTAATTTCTTCATTCTCGGTTGATTGATCAATCAATTTTTTTCTTAAACTTGGAGGGATTCTAATAAGCAATGATAAATTAAGAATTACAAAATCGATAAGTATTTCATGTTCTTCGGTAAATTTAGAATTTTTTTTAAGCAGTTTATTTTTAAATTCATCTTTTATTGATATTATAGTTGCTTGAGCTTCTGAATCTTCTGCAATTCCATCACTTAAAAGATTCTTTACATTATGCTCATTAAAAATTTCTACATACTTTTCAATTGATTCCAAAAATTTTTTATTTTCTTTTAATACTTTTTCAATTCTGATAGAATTTTTTATTTCTGAATAAATCAAATAAATTATCAAAACTACAATTACAGAACTAAGAGTAATACTTAGAATTTCCATAATTCCTCAATATCAAAATTTTTGTGCATTAATATAGCACAACATTTTTAAATAAAGTAGTTACAGGTGTGTGCCAAAACACAAATTGAAATAACCGGATTCTATTATTTTCACACAAAGATTAAAGCAAATAAAACCTCAAAATTGAATTTGCCTTACTCTTTAAATTAAATGAAATTACTATTTTTTTGCGGAGAATAAAATGTTTAATGTATTATTAGTTGAAGATAACAGCGGCACACAAATTTTACTTAAGAATATTCTTAAAAGAAAATTTTACTGCAATGTTTATACCGCGAAAGATGGATTAGAAGCATTGAAGCTTGTGCCAATAAGCAAACCTGATTTTATACTTTTAGATTATATGATGCCGAATATGGATGGATATGATTTTCTAAAAGAATTACGTCAAAGAAAAATGCACAGAAATATTCCCGTAATTGTAATTTCTGCCGTTAACGAAAAAATATCATTAAATAAAATTTTGGCTCTCGGAGTTAAAGATTATATCTTAAAGCCATTCAATATTGAAACTACATTAGAGAAAATTGCAAAAGTAATGAACGAAAGAAATAAAGATCTTACTTTAAGTTTAAAAAATCTGGAATCTAGAGTAACATTACTTGAAAGACAAAATAAAACGCTTAAAAAATTAAATTCAGAAACTTCTTTAATTGACAGAAGAATATTTTTAAACTAGAAAAATTATTTTGCGAAATAAATTATTTCTTGATTTTCATTTTCAATTTTTTGGACGGGCTCTTCGTCCAAAAAATCCAAATTATCAAAACCGGTAACTCCCATTAAATGTAGAGTTTCGTGCTTTTCTATCAATTCTTCGGCTAATTTCAAATACGCTTTAGAGGCTTTCGATTCGGAATTAAACAAAATTATAGGTTTATTATAAAATGTAGATTCGGCAACTTCGGTATTTTTTGGTACTGAGGTTTTAAAAACCAAATTCGGATATTTCTCAAATAATTCTTTTTTTGTATTAAACGCCGCTTTTGTATTTAATTCGTACATAGTTAAAAGCAGTCCATCAACTTGCAATTTTGGGTTTTCATATTTTTTAATTTCTGTTACAAAGTTCATCATTTTATCAACGGCTTCTAATGAAAATTTTGAAGATTTCACCGGAATGATTAAATAATCGGTTGCAATAAGACTATTAATAGTTGATCCGTAGAGAAATGGCGGGCAGTCAATAATTACGTAATCATATTTATGTTTAATTTGATTGACAGCTTCTTTGATTATACTTTTATCACTCGTTAAACCATTAAAAACAACTTCTTCATCATAATTAATTTTTGCGAAAGGAATAATTTCCAAGTACCTCAATTCGGTTTTATGAATTATAGAATGAATGGATTTGGTTTTTTTGTACAAATCCATAACATTCCCAAATATTTTATCTTCATCATAGCCGAATGCGGAACTTGCAAAACCGCTTGGATCTGCATCAAGAAGTAATGTTTTTTTATTTTTGAGTGATAATGCAACTGCAATATTGACTGCCGTAGTAGTTTTTCCTACTCCCCCTTTTGGAGCAGCCACAGAAAGTACAATATTGTTCATATTTTTTATTCTTTTCTTAAATTAAATAATTAGATTAAAATATTTATGCAACATAGAATCTTATAAAGATAATAATATTCTTTAAGTGCTATGAATCACAACTTTCTAATTCTCTTTTAATTTTTGACCTAATTATAAAAAACCTCCAATTTAGATTAACTTAAACAAAAATTGATTTAATAAAATCTCTGTTCATTCTTGCAATATTTGATACAGAAATTCCTTTGGGGCATTCAGCTTCGCAAGCATAGGTATTTGTACAGCTTCCAAACCCAGCTTCGTCCATTGCTGCAACCATTGCATCAACTCTTTCCATTCTTTCTGATTGACCTTGCGGCAGAAGCGCGAATTGCGAAACTTTTGCGCCGACAAACAACATTGCCGAAGAATTTTTACATGCTGCAACACATGCGCCGCAGCCAATACATTCAGCCGCGTCTAATGCTAAGGAAGCAATTTCTTTTGAAATTGGAATTGCATTTGCGTCTGGCGCGCTTCCGGTATTAAAGGAAACATAACCACCTGCTTGTTGAATTTTATCAAATCCGCTTCGATCAACAATTAAATCTCTAATTATTTTAAACGCGGATGCTCTGAACGGCTCAATAAAAATTGTATCGCCGTTTTTAAAGTTACGCATATGCAATTGACATGTTGCTGTTTTTGGTAATGGTCCGTGAGGATGTCCGTTTATAACTAATCCACAAGTTCCGCAAATCCCCTCGCGGCAATCACTTTCGAAGGCAATAGGAATTTTTCCTTCCTTTTCCAATCTGTTATTTAATTCATCAAGTAATTCTAAAATAGATGCGTGAGGTGAAACGGAAACTTTAAATTCTTCAAAATTCCCTTTTGTAGTTTCAGATTGCTGTCTCCAAATTTTCAATGTTAAATTAATGCTTGAATGTGCCATTATTTGTAACTCCTTGTTGCTAATTTAACATACTCGAAATTTAATTCTTCTTTATGCAGATTCCATTTACCCGCTTTTTCATATTCCCAAGCTGCGACATAAGCATATTCGTCATCGTTACGTATCGCTTCTCCGTCTTCAGTCTGATATTCTTCCCTAAAATGAGCGCCGCAAGATTCATTTCTATTTAATGAATCAACCGCCATTAGTTCGCCTAACTCAAGAAAATCGGCAACCCTTCCGGCTCGTTCTAATGTTTGATTTAATTCCTCGCCTTTTCCAACAACTTTTACGTCTTTCCAAAATTCTTCTCTTAAATCACTTATTGATTTTATAACTTTTTCTAATTTTTCTTTTTCACGCGACATTCCCACATCCGCAATTAATAATTCACCCAATTTTCTATGTATTTCATCAACTGTTTGATTGCCGTTTATTGAAAGCAATTTATTTACTTCATCTTTTACTTTCTTTTCAACATCTTTGAATTCATTTTTATCAGTCGATACTTTTTCGGGTTTTTCGCTTGCGAAATAATTGCTTAAAGTATATGGAATAACAAAATACCCGTCCGCTAAACCTTGCATCAATGCGCTTGCACCAAGTCGGTTTGCGCCATGATCTGAAAAATTAGCTTCGCCAAGAATGAACAATCCATCTATTGTACTCATCAAATTGTAATCAACCCAAAGTCCACCCATTGTATAATGTGGTGCCGGGTAAATCTGCATAGGGACTTTATAAGGATTTTCACCGGTAATATTTTCATACATTTCAAAAAGATTGCCGTATTTTTCTTTAACTTTTTCAGCACCAATTCTTTTAATTGCATCTGCAAAATCTAAATAAACCGAACGACCTCCGTTTACTCCTCTTCCTTCATCGCAAACATATTTCGCACTTCTTGAGGATACGTCTCTAGGAGCCAAATTTCCAAATGAAGGATACCTTCTTTCCAAATAATAATCTCTTTCGCTTTCCGGAATATTTTCAGGACTTCGATTTTCTCCTACATTTTTAGGTACCCAAACTCTTCCATCGTTCCTTAAACTTTCACTCATTAAAACCAATTTTGATTGTCCTTCCCCATGCAAAGGTAATGCTGTTGGATGAATTTGAGTATAGCATGGATTTGCAAAAAGCGCTCCTTTTTTATGAGCTCGCCATATTGCAGTTGCGTTACAATTCATAGCGCTTGTTGATAGAAAGAATACATTTGAATATCCGCCGGTAGCCAAAATTACCGCTTGGGCCGAATAACTTTCAATTTCGCCTGTAACTAAATTTCTTACAACAATTCCTTTTGCTTTTCCATCAACAATTACAATATCAAGCATTTCCCTTCGATGGAACATTTGAACATTTCCATCATGAATTTGACGATTTAAAGAACTGTAAGCACCAAGCAATAACTGCTGTCCCGTTTCACCTCTTGCATAAAATGTTCTTGAAACCTGAGCGCCGCCGAATGATCTGTTGGCCAAAGTTCCGCCATACTCTCTTGCAAAAGGAACGCCTTGAGCGACACACTGATCAATAATATTATTACTGACTTCCGCAAGTCTATGAACATTAGCTTCTCTAGATCTGAAATCTCCGCCTTTTACGGTATCGTAAAACAATCTATAAATGGAATCTCCGTCATTTTGATAATTTTTAGCGGCATTAATTCCGCCTTGAGCAGCAATTGAGTGAGCTCTTCTGGATGAGTCATGATAAGTAAACGCTTTTACTTTATAACCTAATTCACCTAAAGTTGCGGCAGCAGAAGCGCCGGCCAATCCCGTTCCAACAATAATTACTTCATACTTTCTTTTATTCGCCGGATTGACAAGTTTCATATTGAATTTATGATTTGTCCATTTTTCGGAAATATTTCCTTCCGGAATTTTCGAATTTAATTTTACCATTATTTACCTCCCAGCGAAGCTATGTAAAAAATTACCGGAATTGACGCAAAACCAATTGTAATTACAATTGCAATTAATGTCCCAAATTTTTCAATTACCCATGTAAATTTCTTATTTCTTAGTCCAAATGTTTGAAAAGCACTTTGAAACGCATGATTGAGATGAATTCCCAAAAAGAACATCACAACAATATAGAAAATTGAAATAATTGGATTTGCAAATGCATCTTGAACGATTGTGTAAAACGGAAATTCAACCTCTAATTTATGAGCGTCGAAATTGAATGTTTTCCAGAAAGTTGCCAAATGAATTATTAGAAATACCAAAATAATTATTCCGGAAACAGTCATATATCTTGAATAAAAAGTGCTGTTTTGTGAAGACGCATCAACAGCATATTTAAGCGGTTTGGCCTTTTTATTTTCAAAATATAATTTTAATGCGTTATAAATATGCAATGCAAATATTAAAAGTAAAACAACTTCTACAACTCTAATTATTGGTTTAATTGATTCAAGCTGTTCAACATTTTTATTAAACACTTCTGGTCCAGCGAAAAGTAATAAATTATTAACAAGGTGAATTACTAGGAAAAACAATAACGATAACCCAGTAATTGCCATAATAATTTTTTTTCCAATGGAAGAATTTAAGCGATCTAAAAGCCAGCTCATTAATTACCTCCTAAAAACGGATTTATAAATTGAATAATTTTGGGTGAAAATGAATTTTTTCTGATAGGATTCAATACAGACCTAATAATATATTTTATAGTATAAAAATATATTATTGACCCAACATATTCAAATAATGAATTAATTTAATATTATAACATAAAGACATTTTGTCTGTATTTGAGATAACCTGAATAATTTAATGATTCTACTTACAAACTAACTGAAATCAAAGCCTAATCTTAAAATTTGTAAAATAATGCTCCTAAAAAATCTAAACTATGCAACATATTTTGCGATAATTTTTGGTAGAAATACATTCACATATTAAAAGTTATAAGACAAACGATTGTCTAACGGAGTATTAATGAGACCACAAATTCAACCAACCAATGTTGAAATGCTACTAAGGGATGACGATTTTATTGTGTCAAAAACCGATACCAAAGGAGTGATAAATTACTGTAACCGTATTTTTATGGAGTTTGCAAAATACGAGGAACAAGAATTACTTGGTCAACAACATAATATCGTTCGCCATCCGGATATGCCTAGATGCATTTTTAAATTATTATGGAGTACAGTTCAAGATAAAAAAGAAATTAATGCCTATGTAAAAAACATGTCTAAGGACGGATCATTTTACTGGGTTGATGCAAATGTTACGCCGGTAATGGATGATAAGGGAGTTATACAAGGATATTATTCGGTAAGACGGAAACCGGATCCAAAAAAATTAGAGAAAGTAAAAAAAATGTATAACCTTTTACTATCAGAAGAAAAAAAATATGGTTCAAAGGATGGTTTAATAGCTTCCGAAAAATTACTTAACAAAATTTTAAATGATGAAGGCAAAACCTATGAAGAATTTATTTTCAGTCTATAAGTTTAATTCAATTAAAAAAATGATCTACAATCGCGCCTTTATTATTGGCGGACTAATGATATTATCAACAATTATATTATTAGTTAGATTTAATGAATTAAATAATAGATCCGATGAATTATGCAACTATTACGAAAAAGTAGTAAAAGGAGAACAGCAATTTTCTGCTGTAAAAATTGAAGAACTGAAAACTACATCTCCCGTAATATCAATTGTATTTTGGAGTTCCCTAGTTTTACTTTCCGTTGTTTTGCTTTACATTGCCAACCAACTAATCAATTACATAATAAATACAATAAAAATAATTGAACAGCAAATTAGATATTTGCGTAATGGAAATTTGTCAGAAAGGATTACAAACATTAAACAAAAAGACGAATTCGGTAAAATCTGCTGGGATTTAAATGACGCAACAGATCAATTTGAAGCTTTGGTAAAAGAATTAATTACATCAATTAGCTACATATCACAAAAAAAATATTTTAGACCCGTTTTAACAAAAGGATTAAAAGGTTCCTTTTCCATTAGACTAAATGAAGCAGATACTTTACTAAGAAAATACTCCCAGACACTTATTAAAGAGAAAAAAGATATTGAAAGTAAAGCTGCAGAACTTCTTAATGCAATGGATAAATTTTCTAAAGGAGATTTAACCGAAAAACTACAGATTGATGATGAAAATGATCTTATGGGAAGATTATATTCCGGATTTAACAATTCGGTTATAAACATTCATCAAATGATAGAACATTTAAATGAAGCTGTAAATTCTACAATTAACGCCAGCACACAAATTGCAGCGGCAATTGAAGAAATGGCAGCAGCATCCGAAGAACAAAGCAGACAGACAAACGATATTACTTCCGCAGTTGATGAAATGCTTAAAACTGTTTCAGAAACTACCAAGAATACATCTACGGCTGCCGAATCCGCTAGAAATGCCGGAATGCTAGCTCAAGAAGGTAGTGATGTTGTTCAGAAAGCAGTTCATGCAATGGGACAAATCGCAAATATTGTTACTCAAGCTTCAACAAAAGTAGTTGGTTTGGGAAAAGACAGCGATAAAATTGGTGAAATTATAAAAGTTATTGATGAAATTGCCGACCAAACAAATTTACTTGCCTTAAACGCTGCTATTGAAGCCGCAAGAGCCGGTGAACATGGTCGAGGTTTTGCAGTTGTTGCCGATGAAGTAAGAAAATTGGCAGAACGAACTACTAAATCAACTGAAGAAATTGCATCCATGATTCAACAAATTCAAACTGCAACAATAACAGTCGTTAAATCAATTAACGAAGGAAATAAAGAAGTTGAATCGGGTATAAGATTGGGCGAAAGCGCCGGAAAGGCAATTTTAGATATAGTTAATACAACAAATAACGTTGTTGATGAAATAAACCAAGTCGCTACGGCAAGTGAAGAACAATCATTAACTTCTGGACAAATAGCAAAAAATATCGAAACAGTTAATAATGTAATTTCAGAAACTCTACTTGGTATTCAACAAACTGCAAGAGCTGCCGATGATCTTAACACGATGACGGCAAATTTGCAAGATTTAATAAGCAAGTTTAAAATTAAAAAGAATAATTCTTTTAGGGGGAATTATTCTGCAAAAGTAAATCATGATTCACATCAATTTGCAGAAATTAATTAAAGAATTTGTAATTATAAGAGGTTTTAAAAATGGAAAATTCAACCAATACAACAATAATTACCGATGAATTACTTCAGTTAGTAAGTTTTAAAATTGGCGACGCTGAGTTTGGTGTAGATATTTTACGTGTGCAGGAAATTAATAAAATGATGGAATTAACCGTTGTTCCAAATACGCCTCCATTTATTGAAGGAGTTGTAAATTTAAGAGGAAGAATTATTCCTGTATTGAATTTACGTTCAAGGTTAGGTTTGAATGTTAAAGAATATAATTCTGAAACACGCATTATCGTTGTTGAAATTGAAGATAAAACTATTGGATTTATTGTTGATGAAGTTAAAGAAGTTTTAAGAATACCCAAAGGCATAACAGAAGCTCCTCCTGAAATAGTAACTGGTGTTGATTCCGATTATATAACTGCAATTGGAAAACTTGAAGATAGATTAATAATTCTTCTTGACTTGACAAAAGTGCTGTCAAATTCAGAAATGAATTCTTTATAGTGAAGGAGCAAATAATTTATGTTCCTTAACTCAAATGAAAATATTAAAACTATCACAATTTTAATCAAAGAAAAAAATCTTCCGGTTATTAAATCAATTTTAGATTTTCTAAAAGAAATGAACAAAGATTTTTCTGTTATGAAATATAAAACGGGAAAAATTGGCGAAGATGTTTTGGTTTCATTTAGAGTTCACAATAAGTATTATGCGCAAGTTTTAGAAAAACTAGCTTACAATGATATACCAGTAATAATAAAAGATCAATCCGTTATTGATTTTATTGATGAAAAGAAAGAGCATAAAAGGCAAAAACTAAGAGCGCGCGGTTGGAAAGAAATTGGTGTTCATGTTAAACAAATAACTTTCCAGGAACTTGAGCAGTTGATTAACGAAGGAAGAATAAGCGAAGTTGCAAAAGAAGCAAAGGGCGGAGTCGGTACTAATCCGGAAATTGTTCAAAAGGCAAAGAATTCGTTGACTAAAACCGTCGACGTTGCAATTGAAAATTTAATCCGTTATGCAGAAGAAAATCCGACTAAGAAACAAAATTCCATTAATGAACTTTTGGATATCGCGACAGATTCCGATTTGAAATTATTCCAGAAAAGAAATGAAATGGTGAAAGCGGGCGAAGCGGCAATTGCAATCGCAATCAATAACGAAGAACTCTACAATAATTTAATTTCAATCGCAAACAACAATAAGCTTGAAAATATTCTTAATGTAAAATCAACAATTTATTTATCCGGTTTGATTTTAAGCATTGACGAAAATAATCAAGGACTTGAATCGGATAAGCAAATAGAATTGCCTGACGTAGTTAAATTATTAAATACACGATGGTTAAAAATCGCTTATGAAACAGTTTTCAAAAAATTAACCGAAGAAGAAAAAAACAATTTCAATCAATTGATTGAATTCATTGAACAGAAAAGAAATGTTGCGTAATTAGTTATGTTAAATTACTACATTCATCAAAATACAAAAGAACATTCCCTTCAATACGTTTATTTATATTTCTGATATTTTTGAAAAATTTCAGTTTAACTTAATTCAATTATAGATTCAGTAAAACTTAGATCTAAATTTTGCAATTCATCTAATATTTTCGGATAAATTTCATGATGAGTTGGTATTAAACATCCGCGTAAATTCAATTCACCTTTTAACAAAAGTTTTACCGCTATTGCTGCGGGAGCTCCAACTGTTTTGGCAATTGCAGTTATTTTACTTTGTGGATTTCCATAATCTACTAGAGTTGAAATTATCTTTTCATTTTTTCCGGTTGGATAAGAAGCTTCAATTTCATGATGCAGAATTACCATATCTCTTGAATTTTCAGGCAGAGGTAATTTTTTCTTAATTAAATCAGTCATCAATTCAACAGAATTTTTAAAATTCTTCCCTATTTTTTCATCACTAAATAACCCGAGAAATTCCAAATTTTTCATAATGGTTCCTGTCGGGTTTATTCCTAAATAATTTGCAATTCTTAATTCAAGTTTTGTTCCGGAAATATTCTGCGGTAAATACATTTCACTAAAATCTCTATAAGTCAATTCGGCTACATCTGGAAGCAGTAAAGTTCCTTGTGTAACTCCTAATTTAATCAGCTGAGTCCATGTTTCGCTCCAGCCGGAATTCCGCAATGTTCCTCTTATAACTGTTTCAGCATTTTCCAATTTAAATATTTTCTGATACAACAATGAGTCTCTGTTAGGATAAGCCTCAAATCTTCCAAGATCTTTAATATCAACATTCCAAGTTCTGTTAAAAACTTGCTGATAAGGTAAAATTTTCATTTGACCGTTTTCTAAATATTGTGCGCCTGCGTCGCCTGCAGTTACAACATTTGCGGGATTCCATGTAATACAATAATTAAGAGGATTCGATCTTACCTCTGGCGCCGGTAACGCGCTGCCGTATGAAATGAAACTTTTTACATTTCCGCCCTTATTTCTAATTCCGGTAATAATTTTCATTGCTGACATATTATCAATGCCCGGATCTAAACCCATTTCATTTAGTATTAAAATATTTTTCTCAATTGCTTCATTGTTTAGTTGAGCAACTTTAGGATTTTCATACGAAGCTGTTACGACGTGCTTTTTATGCTTAACACATTCTGTAGCAATTAATAATTGAAACATTGGAGCTAAAAAATTTACGACAACGTCACAATTTTGAATTTGGTTTTCTCTCTGCGCATCGTCATTAACGTCAAACTCCAAAGCTTTTCCATTGGGATGATTGTTAACTGAGTTTTCGGCAAGCTTTACATCACGATCGCAGACGGTAACAAACCAATCATTTAATTTTGCTTGTTCTAAAAGATAGCTGATTAAGAACGGCGCGCTTTGTCCGGCGCCTAAAATTAAAATTTTCTTCATAATAAACCTTACCGGGAAATAGTATTAACAATAATTAATTCATGTTAGTAAACCTATTGAATATAGAATTTATAACAAATTCAATTTTGCTATAAATACTTATTTAAGTAGGTATAATTCGGAGTTAATTTACCTTTGTGTGCAATAATTGCATTTTTTATTTCACTTGGAATTTCCATTTCTTCAAAATTTTTCGAGTAATCAGCTTTCGCTAAAATTTTTATAAAAGGTAATAGTGAATTTCCAAAAAACTGCGATGATTCTCTCGGCAACTCTGCTGGAAGTTTATCAACTGCTAAAACAACGGGACCTTCACCTTCAATTCCATTTTTAACTTCATCGGTCAACGGCTCATAAACAAATGACGGATTATTTGAGTCGGTATTTTTAACGGTAATTTCAATCGATCCTTCAATATCGCAGCTAATATCGCCAATAACTTTAAGTTTTCTTTTTTTATCTGAACTATAGAATTCCTTCAAATATTTTTTTGTAACGTGTTTTGGAAATTTATTTTCCCAATAAATTCCATTAATCAACAAGGATAAATTTGGAATGTATTTTGAAAAAATACTTTCATACTCGTTTGGATTTTTAACGAAATGATCAAAATTAAATTCATTATTGGAAATATGCTTATACATATCCGCTTCCTTAAATACAACTTTATAAACCACTTTATTGGAAAAATGTCCGTGTGAAATAAATTCTTCCAATTCATTAGGAGCTAAAGTTTCTGTCGGTAACAAATCATAAACATTTTGAGCACCTTTAGAAACATTGCCGTATCCGGCAAAACCTGTAATCATTGGCGTAATTTCTTTAGGTAATCCATTTTCAGAAATTTCTTTTCCAACCGATTTTATTGCTTGCTCAGCACTTTCCAAATTTTCATAATTTAAAGCCTGTTGTATTTTTGATAGCGGATTTTTGATGCCTTCATGCTCTAATCTATTTCCTAAAAGCCAAAGAGAGTTTATCATTCCCGCGTAACCCGCATAGTTGCCAAAAAATATTAGGCGCTGACCTTTTTCATTTTTAATTAATTCATAATCAACCAAAGTTATTTTATTTTCAAGAATAGATTTAAGTAAAGGCATATTATATGATTGACCTTTAATCGTATGAGAAAAGAAAATATACATTTTATTGGGAAGCAGATCTTTTATCGGTACTTCCTTTACTCCAAAAATAATATCACAATTTGAAAGGTCGGAATTTATTTCCGCACCGGCATTTATATAATCCTCGGAAGAAAATATTCTTTGTTCTGCAGGTTCAACAACAATTTTAAAATTTTCCGAATTTAATATTTTTATTTGTTCGGGTGTTAATGGAGCTCTTCTTTCGGAAGGATACTGCGTTTCTTTTCTAATACCAATTTTCATTTAATGACCTCAATAGAAACAAGAATTTTGAAGTGTAAAAATAGAGAAAAGTAAGTTGATTAAAAAATTGACGTGATTTTAATCATTATTAAAAATCTTTGATCTAAATGTTTTTTTGTCAGTTAATGAATTGTTTATAGCGTTCATATCTTTGAATTATATCTTTAACAAACTGTAATGTTTCTTTGCATCGGCAATATCCGTTTCTAACAACATTATCGTTATAGTATTTTTCATTAGATTTTTTCATTAAATATGTTTCAACATTATCGCTCCATTTGGCTGAATCCGCTCCATACTTAATTGCCAATTTACGCGCATCGTCAACATGGCCGTAACCCAAATTATAAGATGCGAGCACAAATTTAATTCGTTCATTGCTATTTTTTACTTTTCTTTTCCAATAATCATCAAGCCATTTTAAATATTTAACTCCAACTTGAATATTTTTTTCGGGATTCAATAAATCATCAACCCCATACGCAGCACCGGTTTCAGGTAAAATCTGCATTAAACCTACTGCACCTGCCCAAGATGTATCTTCGTTTACAAATTTTGATTCTTGAAACACAATAGAAGATACAAGCCGCCAATCCCAATTAATTGTTTTTGCGTATTTTTTAATAATATTATCATACTGAGAAATTTTTCCGCCGTCTTTAAGTAAAAAACTACTTTGTCTTCTACTTTTATAATAATTTTTATGTTCATAGTATCTTTCGTAAATAACTTTGAATTCCAAAGTTTTCCTAAAGTCGACAAGCCATTTGTTAAGTTCAGAAAGAAGTTCAGCAGAATTTTTATTCACTGCCCATGCTATTCTCTGCTGGTATGAAATTTTTGTATCAATATCCAAATTGGTAAAATATTCTCTGTTGAGCGCCGCAATGTTTTCATCTGCAATCGTATAATCAATTTCTCCGCTCGCAACTTGAGAAATTAAATCTTCAATGGAAAGAGTATCGTTTGCTACAATTATATTTATATTTATTCCATTTTCATCAGCTAAATTTTTCAATCTATTATAATATGAGCTGCCCTTTCTTACATACACTGTTTTGTTATCCAACTCAAAAGGTGATTTGACTAAAGAATCAATTATTTTATCCAGACTCATGCGCCGCCAATTTGTGGGCTTTCTTTGAACAAGAACCTGATCGATTAAATCAAGATATTCAGTAAATTCACAATTTTCCCTTCTATCGTTTGTAACTGTTAAATTGTAAGCAATTAAGTCTGCTGTATTACTTTCAATATCTTCAAACATATCATTGATGTTTCTTTCTAGTTTGAATTCAATTTCGAGACCAAGACTATTTGCAAATTTTTTTAAAATTTCATATTCAAAACCCATGATTTTGCCTTTGTAAATAAAATAGCTGTAGTTATTATAGCCGGTAACTGCAACTATTTTCCCTCTAGATTTCAATTCATCTAGGGTATTTATTTTTACGGGTTTTTCATTTTCACAAGAGTTAATAATTAGCGCAATTGTAGCTATTGAAATAAAAGCCAATACAATTTTTAGAATCTTCATAAATTTTATACTTAAAAATTTTTTTAGATTTTATTTAATTAAAACAAATATTTTGAATCACTTTTTAATTTCAAAAGAAATGATTTTGATCGATAATAATGCAAAAACTTAACTTGAATATTGCAATTTTTGATATCTCAGCATCTATAAGAGCCAAAATAAAAAACTCGCTCAGCACACATAAAAATATTATAAATGTTTATATGTTCGGCAGTATTGAAAGTTTGGAAAAACTGCCCTTTTTCTCAAAGGTTGATATAATTATAATAACCGCAGAATCCATAAAAAGTAATATACCATTTTTTACGAAATTTACCAGTGACTTAAAATTTCATTCTCACATCATTTTACTTTATGAATATGAAAACCAAACAACCTTAGATTTAATAAAATTAATTAAAAAACTTTCAGCAGTTTATGTTCCCGCGCTTAGCAAAAATGGAGATGTTCTTTTAAGAGAATTGAAATTAAAACTTTTTCCAGTTATTGATAAAATTTTTAATTCACTTAAACAGAAAAGTTCGGAAAATAAAGAAATAGTATTAAAGAAGCCATTGCATATTCATTCGGATTACTGCGCCGTGTTTATTGGCGTTTCAATGGGAGGACCAAAAGCTTTGAGAACTCTTTTACCTGATCTGCTTAAAAATTTAGATCTCCCGATAATTATTGTCCAGCATATGATGCAGAAATTTTCACAAATTTTTGTAGAAACTCTAAGTTCATTAACAGATAAGAGAATTTTATTAGCCGAACATAATATGGTAATTGAGAACAACACGGCTTATATTGCTCCCGGCGGTATTCATATTGAAGTCGGATTAAATAAAAATCATGAACTAATAATTTTGTATAATGATTCGGAGCCCGAACAAAGCTGTAAACCGTCTATAAATTATCTTTTCAGATCGGCGGCAATAATTTGCAAAGAAAAAGCAATAGGAATTATATTAACCGGAATGGGAAGAGATGGTACAGACGGAATAATGAAATTATCCGAATATAATGCGCTGACAATCGCACAAGATGAACAAAGCTGCGATGTATTTAGTATGCCGCAAAGCGCAATAAAATCGGGCTGTATTTCACAAATTTTGCCTTTGAATAAAATAGCGCAGTATGTTACTGATTTGATTGGTTAGCAATATCTTTCATTATTTTATTTTTGATCTTCATATTTTCTTCAAAATCCGTAATCCATTCAATCCCAATATCTCTTAACAACTCATCAATTTCAAATGCTAAGTTTACCATTTGTTTGTTGTGAAAATCAGAAAATAAATCTTTTCTAATAAGACTTGACCAATTTGTTAATTCATCTCTTACTTTCAACAATTTATTTATTAAATAGTATGTAGTTTCTAATTCGTTCAAATTTGCTCCAATTTTTCATTTTATTCACAAATAACTTTCGATTTATTTGCTGAATTATTAAGTGACTAATTTCACATGGCGTTTTTACATTCTTTAATGCAGCGGAATTTTTTATTTTACGATAATAAAATTTTTCTTTTATGGAGATTCATTATGTCAGATGAAATTAAACTAAATCCATATTTGGATTTAGAGAAAGAATTCACAATTCCAACATTTAAAGAATGGAAGGAAAATGTTGAGTTAGAGCTTAAAGGTGCATTGTATGAAAAAAAAATGATTACAAAAACCTATGAAGGTATTGAACTTAAACCAATTTATACGAAAGAAAATTTGGCTGATTTAACAGAAGCCGATACTTTGCCGGGTTTTGACAGTTTTACAAGGGGAAAAAATGTATGCGGTTATTTTAACAACACTTGGAAAGTTGATCAAGAAATAAATATTGCTGATGCAGCCGAATACAATATTGCATTAAATGAAGCCTTGGCAAACGGACAAAATTGTATAAACATCAGTTTGGATTCTGCGACGAAATTAGGAATTGATGCCGATTATGCCGATATAAATTTAGTTGGTGATTCCGGTTTATCAATTTCTGCAATAAACAGTGTTGCGAGAGTTTTAAAAAATATTAACGTTACTAAATTACCATTTTCAATTCACACCGGTACAACTGCTCTTCCATTTTTATCATTGTTAAATTCATATTTCAAAGCAAATAATATTGATACAAAACTAATTGCGGGTGCAATTTCAGCAGATCCTATATATGAATTAGCTTTGACAGGTAAAATTAATTACTCGGAAAAATTTATTTTCGATTCAATTAAAACGGCGATCAAATGGAGTGAAATAAATTCACCTAAATTAAAAGTAATCGGAATTAATACTCTTCCATATGCAAACAGCGGCGCAAATTCTGTTCAAGAAATTGCAATTTGCTTATCAACACTTGTTTACTATACAAATAATTTGATTGATTTGGGATTGAATGCTGAAACTATTTTCAATAAAATTCATTTTACTTTTGGCACAAGCACAAATTATTTTATGGAGATCAGTAAATTTAGAGCAATTAGAATTTTACTGATAAACATCTTTAAATCTTACAATGTAGATCCGAGCAAAATTGATTTTGTTATTGATACCAAAAACACAAATTATTATCACACCGGAATAGATCCATATGTAAATTTATTAAGATCAACAACTCAAACATTCAGCGCAATTATTGGCGGCGTAAACGGAATAACGACTTTACCATTTGATGAAGTTTTAAGAACTCCGGATAATTTTTCAAGAAGAATAGCAAGAAATACTCAAACTATTTTGCGTGAAGAATCCCATTTAGACCAAGTTATTGATCCTGCCGGCGGTTCATATTACATTGAATGTTTGACGGACGAAATAACAAAAAATTCTTGGGAATATTTTAAAACAATTGAAAATAATGGCGGAATATTAGTTTCATTAAAAAACGATTTTATTCAAAGTGAAATTGATAACGTCGTACAAGAAAGAACAAAAGATATTAATAAACGAAAAAATATTGTTATCGGTACTAATATGTATGCGGATATAAAAGAAAAAGAATTAGAGAAAAAAGCATTCGATAAAAATGCTTTTCATAAAAAAAGATCTGAATATTTAAAAAAATTCAGATTAAACGGCTCACATGAAAAACATCAATTAATAATCAATAAACTAAATTCAATTTCAAATATGAATGGAGTTGAATTAGTAGATTTATTGACAGAATCTTTTTTGGATGGCGCAACAATTGGAGAAATTACTAATGCGCTTACCGCAAGTCATAAAAGTGAAATAACAATTAAAAGGCTTTCACAAAAAAGAGCATCGGAAAATTTTGAAGAACTGAGGAAAAAGAGTCATGATTACAAATTAAAAAACGGATTTCTGCCGAATATTTTTCTGGCAAATATGGGAACAATAAAAGACTATAAAGCCCGAGCAGATTTCGCAAAAGGCTTTTTTGAAATTGGAGGTTTTGAAGTTTTTGACCCGCCTGGTTATTCTGATATTGAAAATTTAACTAAAGATGTAATTGATTCAGGTACTTTAATTGTTGTTATTTGCTCAACTGACGATAAATATCCGGAATTGGTTCCGCAAATATCAAAATCGATAAAATCAAAGAATCAAAAAATTCAAATAATTCTTGCGGGATATCCAAAAGATCAAATTGAACAGCATAAAAAATCCGGAATAGATGATTTTATGTTTTTAGGCTGCGACGCGTTCAAAATTCTTAATTCCCTTCATAATAAAATTGGAGGGATTGAATAATGAAAAAACCTAATTTTAAAAATGTTGATCTAAGTTTATCTGCAAATAAAAAATCATATGATGATTGGAAAATTGAATTTGAAAAATCAATCGGAAAATCTATTGATGAAACTATTTTTCATACTATGGAGCAAATTCCGGTTTCGCCGATTTATTCAAAAAATGATCTGAAAGATTTTAAACATTTGAATTTCTTATCAGGAATTCCTCCATTTTTACGCGGACCTTATAGTACAATGTATGTTGTACGACCTTGGACAATCCGTCAGTATGCCGGATTTTCTACTGCGGAAGAAAGCAACGCATTTTACAGAAGAAACTTAGCTCAAGGTCAAAAAGGTCTCTCAGTTGCTTTTGATTTGGCTACGCATAGAGGATATGATTCGGATCACCAGAGGGTTGTCGGTGATGTTGGTAAAGCCGGCGTTGCCATTGATTCTGTTGAAGATATGAAAATCCTTTTCGATAAAATTCCGTTAGATAAAATGTCGGTTTCTATGACAATGAACGGAGCTGTTCTTCCGGTTATGGCATTTTTTATTGTTGCGGCAGAAGAGCAAGGAGTAAAGCCCGAACTACTTACCGGAACAATTCAAAATGATATTCTAAAAGAATATATGGTAAGGAATACTTACATTTATCCTCCCGAACAATCAATTAAAATTATTGCGGATATTTTTGAATATACTTCACGTAATATGCCGAAGTTCAATTCGATTAGTATTTCCGGTTATCATATGCAGGAAGCCGGGGCAACGGCCGATTTGGAAATGGCTTATACTTTAGCAGATGGTTTGGAGTATGTGAAAACAGGAATTAAGGCAGGATTAAGCGTAGATACATTTGCTCCAAGGCTTTCATTCTTTTGGGCATTGGGAATGAATTACTTTATGGAAATTGCAAAAATGCGTGCAGCAAGAGTTCTGTGGGCAACAATAATTAAGCAATTCAATCCGAAAAATCCTAAGTCAATGTCATTAAGAACTCACTCACAAACTTCCGGTTGGAGCTTAACAGAGCAGGATCCTTTTAATAATGTTATTAGAACTTGTATTGAAGCAATGGCTGCGGCATTAGGTCATACTCAATCTTTGCATACTAATTCTTTAGATGAAGCAATTGCACTTCCTACTGATTTTTCCGCAAGAATTGCCAGAAATACACAGCTTTATTTGCAGCATGAAACCGGAATTACAAATGTGATAGATCCGTGGGGAGGTTCTTATCTTGTTGAATACTTAACCGATTCACTTATTAAAAAAGGCTGGGAACATATTTTAGAAATTGAATCACTCGGCGGTATGACTAAAGCTATAGAAGCAGGAATTCCAAAGATGAGGATTGAAGAAGCCGCAGCGCGTAGACAAGCAAGAATTGATTCGGGACAAGAAACAATTGTCGGCGTAAATAAATTCAAATTAGATAAAGAAGATCCAATTGAAATTCTTGAAGTGGATAATACCGCGGTTCGCATTTCTCAAATAAAAAGATTAAACCAAATTAAAAAATCCAGAGATGAAAAGGCTGTTAAAAATTCATTGGAAGCCATTACAAAATGTGCTGAGACAAAAGTAGGAAATTTATTAGATTTGGCGGTGGACGCTGCAAGAAATAGAGCTACATTAGGCGAAATTTCAGACGCAATTGAAAAAGTAAGCGGAAGGTATAAAGCTGTGACGAGAACAATTTCCGGAGTTTACAGCAGTGAATATAAAAATGAAGAAAACAAAATGTTAAATAATGTAAGAAAATTGACCGATGAATTTTCAGAAACCGAAGGTAGAAGACCAAGAATTTTAATCGCTAAAATTGGTCAAGATGGCCATGATCGCGGAGCCAAAGTAGTTGCTACTGCTTATGCGGATATGGGTTTTGACGTTGATGTGGGTCCGCTGTTTCAAACTCCTGAAGAGACAGCAAAACAAGCTGTGGAAAATGATGTTCATGTAATTGGAATGAGCTCATTGGCTGCTGGACATAAGACATTATTACCGCAATTAATTGAAGAGCTGAAAAAATTAGATCGTGAGGATATAATTGTAATTATAGGAGGAGTAATTCCGGCTCAAGATTACGAATATCTTTACGAGCACGGAGCTTCCGCAATATTTGGACCTGGAACAAAAATTCCCGAAACAGGGATAAAGGTTATGGAAATAATTAAGGAAAGATTCAGCATTTAAAATTAAATTTAGATTCAACACAATTCTTAAAACCGCAGCAGAGTTGTTGCGTTTTTTTTTTACTAATAATGAATTTTAGTGATTACAAATTTGCATTAAAAAACGGTAAAATTTTAAATGGCGCTGGATTGTTTTCAACTATATTTATTAAACCAATTTGAATTCCATGAAGTATTTCCGCAAAATTAACTAAGCCAATTGTTATTCCGGTTTGAACATTTGTTATTCTATTGAAGCCTGCAATTGAAATTCCGTTTAATTCTTCAATATCCGACCAAATTGGTGAAATGTTTATTCCATTTAATTCCGCGGCTTTTGTTTTGTAGCCGGCAAAACTTAACCCTGTAATTTTCCATTCCGATTGCAGCAATCCTGCCGTTATATTTAAACCCATAATTCCGCTTGAATTAGTAACTGTCAAACCTCCAATATTTAAGCCGTTTATTTCATCATTGGAAACTAATGCCAAACCACCGAAATTAATTCCGCTAATCTTACCTTGTGTAACCAAAGCTAAACCGCCAAGATTTATTCCTGTAATATTTCCTTCGGAAACCAAAGCTAAACCGCCAATGCTTATTCCTTCAATTGCTCCGTTTGAAACCAAAGCCAAACTGCCGAAATTTACTCCTGAAATTTCTCCTTTTGAAACAAGCGCTAATCCTCCAAAGTTAAAACCTGTTAAGTTATTTTCAGCTACTTGAGCTAAACCACCAAAATTAATTCCGCTAATACTACCTTGTGAGACCAAAGCTAGACCGCCGAAATTAATTCCCGTCATATTTTGTTCAGCAACTGACGCTAAAATTCCCAAATTTATACCATTCATATTTCCTTCGGCAACAACGGCACCACCAATTGAAATACCGTTTATGTTTCCGGCAGATGGCGTCAAGCCTATCGATAATCCATTAACATTTGAATTTCCAACTTCTTTCGGATTCCAAAAAGTAATATTAATTCCATTAATATTTTTAATTTCGCAATCAGATACATTAAACCTAATGCCGTTCCAATTTTGAGAATTGCCGAAACTTATTCCGGAATTATTTGATCCGATATCCAGACTTGAATTTGAGCACTCAACGCTGTCTCTTTTCAACAAATTTATTAAGTTTTAGATTTTAATAAAGTTAAAACAATTACTAATTTACTGAGTAACTATAAAGACTTATTCATTGAAAAGTAACAAAACATACAAACCCGATTGGACACCAAAAAACGCTGGAAAGGAATTTGCAGTAAATATAATTAAAGGAATTGATAACAAATTGCCAATTGCCAAAAAGGAAATAAAAACAAAAAAAATAACAGAAGAAGAATATGTTAAAGGTGTAATTGAAGATAACAGAAATATTCTTGCCAGATGTATTACATTAATAGAAAGCAATTCTGAAAAACATAGAATAACTTCTGAAAAAATATTGAGTAAACTGCTGCCTCATTCAGGTAATTCCATTAGAATTGGTATTTCAGGTGTTCCCGGGGCAGGAAAAAGTACGCTGATAGAAGCATTAGGTTTATATTTAATTGGAAATGGACATAAAGTTGCTGTATTAACAATCGATCCAAGCAGTTCAATATCTAAAGGCAGTATTCTTGGCGATAAAACCAGAATGGAAAAATTATCTAGGGAAAAAAATTGTTTTATCCGTCCTTCACCATCCGGAGGAAATTTAGGAGGCGTTGCAAGTAAAACGAGAGAAACTATTACAGTCTGTGAAGCAGCGGGTTTTGACGTAATTATTATAGAAACAGTTGGAGTTGGTCAAAGTGAAATTACTGTAAGATCAATGGTGGATTTTTTCCTTTTAATTATGATTGCGGGTGCCGGCGATGAACTTCAAGGTATAAAGAAAGGAATAATTGAAATTTCTGACGCGGTTGTTTTTAATAAAGCCGATGGTGATAATAAACTAAAATCTAAAATAGCAAAAACAGAATTTTCCCAAGCGGTTCATTATCTACAATCGTTTTCAAAAGATTGGCAAATACGTGTAATGACGGCTTCGGCAATTAATAATGAAGGAATTTCAGAGATATGGAAAATGATCTCTGATTTTGCTAAGGTCACAAAAAAATCTAATCAATTTCAAGAATTAAGAAAAGCACAATCAATTGATTGGCTGCACTCTTTGATTAAAGAAAGCTTAATCAATAATTTCTACAGCAATCAAAAAGTTAAAAAGGAATTGGCAAACATTGAAGAAAAAATAATCAAAGGTAAATTATCACCGAATTCAGCGGCTGAATTATTACTTAAAACTCAATTATAATTTTTTTTAACCAACTTTAATCACTTGCATCGGCTTTATTAAAATTGCCAATTCATACTCCATATTTTCAAGCTCAGCAATAATATCATCCTTCACATCTTCAAATTGATGTCTGAACTCAGTAAATAAATTTTTGTAATAACTTATACCTTCGTTCATATTTTCAATAAATGTATTAAAGTAAGCAATCTGTTTATCTGAAAAAGGAGTTTGGATTTCTTCAATTTTATTTTTCAAATAATCATAATAAAGATATAATTCTTTCATAAAGAAATTTGGTCTGTCGTTTCTTTTAATAATATTTATCTTACCGTAAATATGATCAGCCATTTCTTTAAGAGTTACAATTTCGGAAAAATATGCTAAGTTTGGTCCGGGACAAACAGAAACACCTTCACTTTTAATATTATTATCAATTCCATGAAGATGCCTTGTTGAATTTGCCAAACCTATGCACAAACATTCTTTCTCAACAATTTTTTTTCTCTCAAATGAATATTGGAAACTGTCAAGATTTTTTGATTCCAATTGATTTAACTTTAAATTTTGGTATTGACGAGACGCGGTACAAATTACATTCTCGGTAAATTCAGTATTGAATGTAAGGAACTTTTTAGGACATGCGCTTCCGGGTCTTCCTTTTTGATCCAATTCATTTTTATCAATTTCCTGCGTATTTCCTCTAACAGCGTTAAATGGAACGCCTAACGGAGAAATTCCACTTAGATACAAGTCATCTTCTTTTGCATTTTTAAGTAATTCTAAAGTTTTAGGATCTACGTTAGTTGCTTCAGGAACGAGTAAAAACGGTGTTCCCCAACCAATTGAATCAATATTATAATGATCCAGTAAAAATTTTTGTTCGTAATTTTCACCGACTCCACCCTGAGCAGTAACAGAAATTTGCATCTGATTTTTTGGAATCGATTTTCCTTTTTGTTTTAAAGCTTCGGCAAATATCGGATAAATAGTAGTATAAAGTTCATTTCGTTTTGTTTTGAATTCTTCCAAAATTGGACCAAATAAATATCCATCTGTCGCAAAAGCATGTCCGCCGCAATTTAAACCGGATTCAATTCTAAATTCTGAAACCCAAATTCCCTTTTTAGCTAAAAACTTTCCTTGAATTAAAGCCGAACGAAAATCACTTACTTTAATAATTACTTTCTTTTTTATTTTTCCATTTTCATCCGGGTAAAAATCTTCAAACTTTTCAAGATACGAATATAATCTCGGATTCAATCCGGCAGATAAAACTAAAGAAGATTCCAAGTTACTGTTAGCAAAACCACGTAAAGCAGCATGAGCATCATTATATTCTGAAGATAGTTTTTCATTATTAAAATAATTTTCTTTATCAAGCTTGGTCATTATATTAACATCTATTGAGCCCAAATTTAAATGTTCATCCAGCCAATTCTGCACTTTTTGAATATTTTGATTTAGCAGTTTGTTAAACTCTTCCTTAAGCTGCAACGCATCGGGAAGCATATCAAAATATTTATGAATTTCATCAACATTTTTTTGATATGAAGATTTTAATTCGTCGAATTTTTCTTTAACTAATTTATCAAGAAGATTAAGATATTCGGTAAATCTTTTGGCTCTAAAATCTTCAATCTTATTTGAAATTGATTCAAAAGGCAGATTGAATTTTTTAGAATAATATTCTCTCATATTCTCCACCAAAATATCATCCACTAATGAAACAACAGATGATATTCCGTATTTTGCCACTTTGAATGGTGTATCAATAGTAAAACCAGTCCCCATAACTGGAATATGAAAAGTATGCTTTGTCTTATTTTTCATAATTGAAATTTCTCTGAAATAATTCAAAAAGATATATCTGAAGATAATCAATTATTAAATCAGCACAAAATATCAAAATTTCTCTAAATTAAGTTTTTCTAAATATTATGCAAATTATTGTGTCATTATAGAATAAAAGTTGTTAAAATCAATAGATTTTACATCGAAATGTATAAAATAAATTGATGTATAAATTTGGTGAGGTTTTTCACTAACACTAATTATCTTAAAAAATTAAACATAAAAACGTAAAGCCTCTTTTGTGGGAGGCTTTAGCTCCGCGAGTAGGGCTCGAACCTACATCCCGATTGCATCGGGATAACAGCCGAATTACTAAATTTTTATTTCTCCTCTGACTAATTTTTCAATCATTTTTCTTGATTTCCAATTCTTGATTTTTTTCTCAATTCTTAGTGCTTCTGATTTTGATTCAAATTCTTGAGTAAATATTATTTCCCAAGGTCTATATCTTGATGTAAATCCTTTTTCAATTGTATTATGAAATTCCAATCTTCGGTTTGGGTTTTCTGATGAACCAACATAATGCTTGGCAGCAGATAATGATTTTAATATGTAAATAAAGTGGGGCATAAATTAAAAAAGCCTCTTTTGTGGGAGGCTTTAGCTCCGCGAGTAGGGCTCGAACCTACAACCCTTCGGTTAACAGCCGAATGCTCTACCATTGAGCTATCGCGGAATAAATTTAGAGAGCCAAAAATATGCTTAATTCTAATTTTTGTCAAGTTCTTTTTTAGAAAGTAAATATTTGTAATGCCAAATGAGAGAATATTTTCTTCCAATAAATGAGAATATTTTCTTATCAAAGGAAGAAAAACCTTTTACAATAATAAATTATTTTGGATAACTTGTTTTTTTATAAGCAAAATCTAATTTTAAACTTTTGTTTTCATTTAGGCACATTTATTGACATAATAGTCAGATTTTAATTTTGAGGAAACATGAAACTTACACATATAGAACATTTAGGCATTGCGGTAAATAATTTAGAAGAGTCAATTAAATTTTACGAAGAAAAACTTGGACTAAAATGTTACGCAATTGAAGAAGTTCCGGATCAAAAAGTAAAAACCGCATTTTTTAAAGTCGGTGATACAAAAATTGAACTTTTAAAGTCCACCTCTCCAGAAGGCCCAATAGGAAAATTTATAGAAAAAAAAGGAGAAGGAATTCATCACATTGCGTTTCATGTAGATAATTTGCAGGAATCTTTAAATGAACTTAATCAAAAGGAAGTAAAATTAATTGATGCAAATCCGCGTAAAGGAGCTGAAGGATTGAATATTGCCTTCCTTCATCCAAAATCTACCGGTGGAGTTTTAACCGAACTTTGTTCAGATAAATAAACAACTAATATAAATTTTTGTTTTTAGGAGAAATAATGGCGTTACAAGATAAGATTAAAGAATTGATGGACATGCGTCAAAAAGCACGAATGGGCGGAGGTGAAAAAAGAATTGACGCTCAACATCAAAAAGGTAAATTTACCGCACGCGAAAGAATTGAAATGCTTTTAGATGACGGTTCTTTTGAGGAATTCGATATGTTCGTTTCACATAGAACAGTTGATTTTGGTTTGGATAAACAAACATATTTATCGGATGGAGTTGTTACCGGATACGGAACAATAGACGGAAGATTGGTTTATGTATTTTCACAAGATTTTACAATTTTTGGCGGATCGCTTTCAGAAATGTATGCGCAGAAAATATGCAAAGTAATGGATAAAGCAATGAAAGTTGGAGCTCCGGTTATTGGAATTAATGACAGTGGCGGCGCAAGAATTCAAGAAGGAGTTAAAAGTTTAGGCGGCTATGCTGAAATTTTCCAAAGAAATATTATGGCTTCCGGCGTAGTTCCTCAAATTTCTGCAATATTTGGTCCTTGTGCGGGCGGCGCTGTTTATTCACCAGCTCTAACAGATTTTACAATAATGAGCAAGAATACAAGCTATATGTTTGTTACCGGTCCTAAAGTTGTAAAAACAGTTACAGGTGAGATTGTAACTGATGAAGAACTTGGCGGAGCAATGGTTCATGGAACCAAATCGGGTGTAACTCATTTTGTAGCAGATTCCGAAGAAGAAGGAATTTTACTAATTAGAAAATTACTAAGTTACTTGCCGCAAAATAATTTGGAAGACCCACCGCTTGTTGTTTGCGATGATCCAATTGACAGACTTGAAGATTCATTAAATGATATTATTCCGGATAGCCCAAATAAACCATACGATGTAAAAAATGTAATTCATGCAATAGCGGATAATAACGAATTTTTGGAAATACAAAGACATTATGCCCCGAATATTATTACCGGATTTGCTAGATTTAACGGAATTTCAGTGGGGATAGTTGCAAACCAGCCTAATTATTTAGCTGGTGTTTTGGATATAAATTCATCAAGAAAAGCAGCTAGATTTGTACGTTTCTGCGATGCATTCAATATTCCAATTTTAACTTTAGTAGATGTTCCGGGATTTTTACCGGGAACAACGCAAGAATACGGCGGAATTATTCTTCACGGAGCAAAATTATTATTTGCGTATGGAGAAGCAACAGTCCCTAAAATTACTATTATACTTCGTAAAGCTTATGGCGGAGCTTATGACGTTATGGGCTCGAAACATTTACGCGGTGATATTAACTATGCTTGGCCTTCAGCTGAAATCGCTGTTATGGGACCAAGAGGCGCGATAGAAGTTCTCAATAGCAAAGAAATTGCAGCTATAGAAAACCCTGAAGAAAAAAACGCTTTTATCACTCAAAAAGAAACAGAATATAAACAAAAATTTGCTACTCCCTATGCCGCAGCAAAATATGGTTATATTGATGATATCATTGAACCTAGAAATACCAGATTTAGAGTAATTAGAGCTTTACAATCTTTATCTACAAAGAAAGATGTAAATCCGCCTAAAAAACATTCCAATATTCCTTTGTGAGGTATGAAATGAATTTAGGGTTAATTTTACAAGCAACAGCGGCAAAACTTGATTCGGTAACTACTGCAAAGATTCAAGAAAATGCAGATAAGTTCACTCAAATAGATCCTTGGGGCATTGGTATGACCTTTGTCGGAATGACTGTAGTTTTTATATCACTGCTTTTACTTTATATGCTCTTTTTTAATATTACAAAACTACTTAATGTTAAAATTAAAAAGTCAAAAAAAGTTGAAGGAAAAGAACCTCAAGAAAAAGAAAATGAACAAGAACTAAGCGGAAACGTTGGTGCCGCCATAGCAATGGCTTTACATTTATATATGAGTGAACTGCACGATAAAGAAAATACTGTACTTACAATAAATAAAGTTGCAAGAACCTATTCTCCGTGGAGTTCAAAAATTTATGGTTTAAGACAAAATCCAAGATAAGGAAAAAGAAATGAAAAAGTTTAAATTTACAATAAATGGAAGTGATTACGACGTTGAGATTGTTAATATTGAAGATAATATTGCCGAAGTTGAAGTTAATGGAACATCCTATAATGTTCAAGTTAATAAACAAATTCAGACAACAAAGACTCCCAAATTAGTTAGGTCAATAGTTACTCCATCGACAGACATTGCAAAGTCTGAGCAAAGAACATCTAAACCATCAGAAGTTAAGGGTGCCGGTTTCATAAAATCTCCATTGCCGGGTGTTATTTTAAATGTTCATGTAAGAGAAGGCGATATCGTAAAAATGGGAGATAAACTAATTACACTTGAAGCTATGAAAATGGAAAACAGTGTTAATGCAGATAAAGAAGGTAAAATTTTAAAAATTAATGTTCGACAAGGTGACTCAGTTATGGAAGGTGATGTTCTTGTAGAGATTGGAGGTTAACAATGCAGCAATTTTTTGAATTTGTTTCTCACGGTTTTGATCAATTTATGCGTTACACTGCATTTACCAATTTTACAATCGGACATCTTATAATGATTATTGTTGCGATGGTATTTCTTTATTTGGCAATAGCAAAAGATTACGAACCATTATTATTAGTTCCAATAGGTTTTGGTATCTTAATTGGAAATATTCCATTTTTGGAAGGGGCAAATCTACAATTAGGAATTTACGAAAAAGGCAGTGTTCTAAACTATTTATATTATGGTGTAACTCAAGGAATTTACCCGCCTTTAATATTTTTAGGAATTGGAGCAATGACGGATTTTTCGACCTTACTTTCAAATCCAAAATTAATATTAATTGGAGCCGCAGCGCAACTTGGAATTTTTGGAGCATATACTTTATCATTAGCATTAGGATATCTTCCACAGCATTCTGCTGCTATTGCAATTATTGGTGGAGCAGATGGACCAACTGCAATTTTTTTATCTTCAAAATTAGCTCCGGAATTGGTCGGTGCTATCGCAGTTTCTGCTTATTCATACATGGCTTTGGTTCCAGTTATTCAGCCTCCAATTATGAAATTACTTACAACTGATAAAGAAAGATTAATTAAAATGAAACCGCCAAGACAAGTTTCAAAATTAGAAAAAATTCTATTCCCAGTTGTTGGTTTGTTATTAACTTGCTTTATTACTCCTTCAGCTCTACCATTATTGGGGATGTTATTTTTTGGCAACATTTTAAAAGAAAGCGGTGTAACAAAAAGATTGGCAGATACTGCAAAAGGTTCTTTAATTGATATTGTAACAATTTTAATTGGATTAACAGTTGGCGCATCGACACAGGCAACAACATTTTTAACTGCAAAATCAATTGGAATTTTTGGATTGGGTGCTCTATCCTTTGTGATTGCAACAACTGGCGGTGTAATGTTTGTAAAAATTATGAACTTATTTTTAAGTGAAGAGAATAAGATTAATCCGCTAATTGGGAATGCCGGTGTTTCAGCGGTTCCCGATAGCGCTAGAGTTTCCCAAATTGTTGGATTGCAATATGATTCAAAAAATCATTTGCTTATGCACGCAATGGCACCAAATGTAGCTGGTGTAATAGGTTCAGCAGTTGCCGCGGGTATTTTACTTTCTTTTTTCATGGGGTAGGCAAAGAGAATTTATTTAATAAATTTAAAGGTGCAATATGCTTAAGCTGCACCTTTAAATTTCCTTTCATTTATCAATTCACATTAAAGTTAAAGTGCTTAATAATAGTACAAATTAATTCTCTATATTTAATCGGTATTGAGAGTTCCATTTTGCATTTCCCGTTACTTCTATTTTAGTTATCTTTAACCAATTAATTTTGGAATATAATGGAAATTCATTTCCTCTTTTGGCTGATATTTGCAGCATTGTTTATTGTCGTCTTTATTTTTGATCTTGTTTATACAAGTCATCACAAAGGAAAAATTAATATAAAAGCAGCTTTAATGTGGAGTGTTATTTGGATTGCTGCTGGTTTTGCATTTGCAATTTTAATCTACTTTTATTTTCCTGATGGGCATACAAAAAGTTTTGAATATATTGCCAGCTACTTAATTGAAAAATCATTATCTGTAGATAATTTGTTTGTATTTCTAATGATCTTTGGAACGATGGGAATACCCGATAAACATCAACCAAGAATTTTAAAATGGGGTATTATCGGCGCGGTTGTTTTAAGAATTATTTTTATTCTTGCCGGAGTTCAGCTATTAAAAACATTCAGTTTTATGATCTATATTTTTGGCGCAGTATTGGTTTATACGGCTGTAAAAATGTTTACCGCAAAAGATCAAAAAATTCACCCAAATGATAATGTATTTGTTAAAATAACAAAGAAGTTTTTCCCCGTAAAAACTGACGTTGAAACGGATCACTTTTTTGTAAAGATCGGTAAAAAAAGATATGCAACAGTAGCATTTATAACATTAATCTTGATAGAATCAACCGATTTAATATTTGCAATAGACTCAATTCCTGCCGTCTTGGCTATTACACACGATTCATTTATTGCGATTACTTCAAACCTTTTTGCAATTTTAGGTCTGCGTTCACTTTTCTTTGCGTTGGCAGGAATTTTAAATTTATTCCAATATTTAAAATATGGAATTTCTTTTATTCTGTTATTTATTGGAATTAAAATGCTAATTAGCGGGTTTTATCATATTCCTGTTCAAATTTCTTTAATAGTTATACTTGCCGCGTTAAGTATTTCGGTATTTGCTTCTATTGTATTGAAAGGAAACAAAACAAATAAATTATAATTCATTCAAAAATTATTCGAACAAAATTTTAATTTTAATAAAGAATAACTGGCTTATTTAAGATTGATCATTTAGTATATTATTTACTAAGTTCGTATCCTTCAGATTTTGCAACATAAGCAGCACAGGTAATATCGCCCGTAACATTTAAAATTGTTCTGCTCATATCAAGAAACCTATCTACACCTAGAATAATTGCAATGCCTTCAGCCGGAACATTAACCATCATTAAAACCATAACCAAAAGCGGTATTGATCCGGAAGGAACACCGGCAGTTCCAACTGCTGTTAGAACACTCATTAAAACAACAATAAGCTGAACACCAAGACTTAAATGAACGCCGAATACTTGCGCGAGAAATAAAACCGTAACACCTTCAAATAATGCCGTTCCGTTCATATTCATTGTTGCACCTAAAGGAAGTACGAATCCGGTTATGTGAGGCGGAATTCCCAAATTATTTTGGGAAACTGAAATTGTCGTGGGCAAAGTTGCACTGCTTGAACTTGTAGAAAATCCGGTCAGCATTACAGTTTCTATTTTCTTAAAAAATGACCAAGGATTATACTTTGCGAAAACTTTAATTAGAATTGGAAAAGAAACCAATTGATGAATTGTAAGACCTAGAACTACTGTAATAACATACATACTTAATGCAATCAAAAGTTCAAAACCGAATTTTGAAGTTGTGCTGAATATTAATGCAAAAACTCCATAGGGCGCTAATTTCATGGCTAAATTTATTACAACAAGTGTAATTTCATTTATGCCTTCTAAAAGATTTATAACAGGTTTGGCTTTTTCCTTGCTGATTAGAGTTAAAGCAATGCCGACAATTAAAGAAAAGAAAATAAGCGATAACATTTCAGGATTTGGTTTTGCAATTGCCGCTACAGGATTTCGCGGGACAATATTTACAAATGTTTGAATCCCAAATTCTATATTTTCAGATTTTTCCTTAATCTCTGTAGCTTCACTTTTATATGTAGTTAATAACTTTGTCTTAATTTCATCCGATAAATAATTCCCCGGTTTTATAGTATTAACCAATACCAAGCCAATTGCCACGGCTAAAGTTGTTACAATAAAAAAATATGAAATTGTTTTTAATCCAATTCTGCCAAGGTTTTTTAAATCGCCTATTTGAGCAACACCCAATGACAAACTTGCAAAAACCAATGGAATAACCATCATTATTAGCATGTTGAGAAATATTTTACCAAGCGGATCGGAAAAATATGTCTGCACAAAATCCAAAAAAGCTGTTTGACTCAGGTAAATATTGCTAAGAATCCCAAATATTGCTCCCGCAACTAAGCCTAGGAAAATTTTTGTATGTCTGCTCATTAATAAACCTTATTTTTAACTTTAGAATCTTTTCATAATTTTTAAAATTACATTTTAAATTTTGTGTTACCAAAACTTTGATATTTATGAGATAAAAATGAAAAAAATAACTTTAATATTTTTTTTAATTTCATTTGCCAATTTAACAGCTCAGGAAAAGTCCATTAATTACTGTATTAAATCGCAACTTAGTAAATACGATAATTTTTTAAATATTAATTACGAAGGCGATTTTAATATAGACGTTACTTATTATAAACTGAATTTGGAAATAACCAATACACCCGATTTTCTAAAAGGTGATGTAACAATCAATGCAAAAAGTAATTTTAACAACTTAACAAATATATTCATTGATCTGCAGAAAAAATTAAGTGTAAAAAGTGTTTTAGTTGACGGAAATACGGTCAATTACACACATGATAATTCAAATACAATTAAAATAGATTTGGGCAAAAGCCTTCAACTAAATCAAAAATTTTCCATTCAAATAATTTATGAAGGAGTACCGGGAAGTTCGGGATTCGGAAGCTTTATTTTCAGCGATCATAACGGTTCACCGGTTATTTGGTCTTTAAGTGAACCATATGGTGCAAGCGATTGGTTTCCGTGTAAAGACACTCCCGCAGATAAAGCAGATTCTTCGGACGTTTGGATAACGGCAGATGATTTTTTCTACAGTGTTTCAAACGGTAAGCTTGTTGAAATAGTTGATAATGGAAATGGAACAAAAACATTTAAATGGAAAAATCATTATCCGATTGCGCATTATTTAATTTCTTTAGCAATGACAAATTATGAAATTTATGAAAAACAGTTTGAATATACTGAAAACAAATTTATGCCTGTTATTCATTATAACTATCCCGAAAATTTAACTGAAGAAAGAAAAATAGATTTGGATAAAACAACTGAAATGCTGAAAGTATTTTCCGATTTGTTTGGCGAATATCCGTTTATTAAAGAAAAATATGGACACGCGGAATTCGGTTGGGGCGGCGGTATGGAACATCAAACCGTTTCTTCAATGGGTGGTTTTGATGAAAGTATTGTTTCTCACGAGCTTTCTCATCAATGGTTCGGCGATAAAGTTACTTGTAAAAACTGGCAGAATATTTGGCTTAATGAAGGCTTTGCCACTTATTCGGAAGCTCTTTGGTATGAAGCAAAATACGGGAAAGAAAATTACAATAATGAAATAAATAATTTAATGTTTTGGTCAACTTTTGCCGAAGGATCAATTTATGTTCAAGATATTTCATCAATTGATCAAATTTTTGACGGCGCGAGAAGCTATTCAAAAGGTGCGGTTGTTCTGCATATGCTTAGAGGAATTATAGGCGATTCATTATTTTTCAAATCACTGCGGACGTATATTTCGCATCCAAATTATGCTTACAATGTTGCCGAAACTGAAGATTTTCAAAATATTTGTGAAGAAGTCTCCGAAACTGATTTGGATTACTTTTTCAATGAATGGATTTACGGTGAAAATTATCCTAAATATTCTTTGGAATGGAGTTATAATCCAATTGGAAATAACAATTATAATGTTCAGCTTATCCTAACGCAAAAAAACAATATTAATCCGACATTCTTCACAATGCCGGTTCAATTTTTAATTAAAACCAGTTTAAAAGATACTTTGGTTAAGGAATTTAATAATTCATCTTCGCAAATATTCAATTATATTGTTGAGGGAATGCCTTCCAACGTACAAATTGATCCAAATAATTTAATTTTAAAATCTGTTCAAAACATTACCTCTGTAAATAATCCAGTACAAAATTTCGATTTTAATCTGGAGCAAAATTATCCAAATCCATTTAATCCGGTGACAACAATCAAATATTCAATTCCATACAGCGGAAAAAGAGAAATACAGAATGTAAAAATTATTATTTATGACGTACTTGGAAAAGAAATAGCAAAAATTGTAAATCAAAAACAAAATCCCGGAAATTATAAAGTTGAGTTTGATGGAAGCAATTTACCAAGCGGTATTTATGTTTATCAACTTCAAGTAGGAAATTTATTCAATTCAAAAAAAATGATTTTGTTAAAGTAAAATTATAATACTTTAATTTGCAACTATATAATTGCATTGTATATTTATCATTACAAAATTAAATTGGTTTGTAGATCTCATCCAATTTTGTGTGGAATTTATGAAATGCAAAACTCTTCTCGTTTTATATTTAATATTATTTTCCTCAAATTTACTAATTTCCTCAAATGATGATTCTTCTAAGAAGATAAATAAAACAAATATAAAAGAACACTATACAAAATTTAACATTAACAATATTTCAACTTTCATTTATAATAACGGAAACGCTGACATAAATCCTTATGGCAATTCCGGATTTGTTTATCCAAATGGAAGTAGTTTAGCTGCTGTTTTTGAATCTGGATTAGTCTGGGGTGGAAAAGTAAATGAAAAGATTTTAGTAGGCGGCTCAACATATTCGCAAGGCTTATACGGCGGAAAAATATTGGAAAACGGCAAAGCTCAAGATCCGAATGATGAGTCAGTCAGAGTTTATAGAGTCCGTCCGGATTTTAAAACAGGTAATTTAGAAAATGAAATTTTAGATGAAAACAAAACTGAAGAAGAGATAAGAAATCAATATGCACTTGATTGGAATGAATGGCCGGCAAAAGACGGCGCTCCATTCAAAGATATTGATAATGATGGAAATTATAATCCGGAAATTGACATCCCTGGAGTTCCAGGAGCTTCACAGACACTTTGGTATGTAGCAAATGATTTGGATTCAAACAGGGCAAAAGAACTATATGGTTCTTCAACAATGGGAATAGAGATGCAAGTGACGGTTTGGGGATACAAAAATTATGAAGTAGTTAAAAATATGCTGTTCAAAAAATATATTTTAATTAATAAAAGCAAAAATACTATTAAAGATATGTATGTTTCACAATGGAGTGATCCGGATGTTGGTGATGCCGGTGATGATTTTGTGGGTTGTGATACAAGTTTAAGTCTTGGTTATGCATATAATGGTGATTTGTTTGATGGCGTTTACGGATCCGATGTACCTGCTGTTGGCTTTAACTTTTTGCAGGGACCCATTGTTGAAAGTAATTCAAGTGATTCAGCAAAATTCAATGGTAAAATTTTAAGAGGATACAAAAATTTACCAATGACATCATTTTCATTCTTTATTGGAAGTGATCCTTTATATATGGATCCAAATTTAGCTAATTATACATTAGGAACTTTAAATTATTATCGACTAATGTTAGGCTTAGTCGGAACAACCGGCGAACCTTTTATTGATCCAACTACTAATAAAAAAACAGTATTTACACTTTCCGGTGATCCATACACAGGACAAGGATGGATTGATGGTATAATACATCCTCCTGGCGACAGAAGAATGCTTTTGAATAGCGGTCCTTTTTTAATGGAGCCCGGAGATACTCAAGAGGTAATTGTAGCCGAAATTGCTGCAGGCGGTACAATTGGAATTAACTCAAGAGAATCTGTGAGACTGCTTAAATTATATGATTATCTTTCAAAGGATTTTTATGATAATGATTTTTATCAAATTTCCGATTTTAATGCAGCTCATCCAACCTTATATAAAAGTGAACTTGATAAGGAAATTATTTTATCTTGGTATGAGAATACAAACATAAAAGAATTGGAAACAATTAATTATACTAATTTTAAATTTCAAGGTTATACAGTTTATCAGTTTCCAAGTGATAGGTTTAAAAAATCAGAAGCAAAAGAAATTTTTGTTTTTGATATTAAGGATGGCGTAGCTAAAATTATTTCACCAATTGAACAAATACATAATGAATCAGACTTGTTTGAAATTGTTAAAGATGGAACCGATTCCGGTTTAAAGCGTCACGTGTCAATTAAAAAAGACTACTTAAATTCAGAGAAACCTTTAAACAATGGTTCAAAATATTATTACGGCATTTCAGCATATTTAAATAATAATGATCATAATTTAGTTTATTATCCTAAAATTTTAGAATCGGATATATCAACCATCGCGGCAATTCCTCAAGAGCCAAAGCCGGGAGAATCCTTCCCCAATAATTATGGAGATAAAATATTCTTTTATCAAAATGATGAGAATAATTTTCAATTTAAGGTTTCGGTCGTTGAACCTAAAAAAATTGTAGCTGGAAATTATAAATTTGAACTTATTGCGAGTTCAAACTGGAACAATATAAATTGGAATTTATATTTTAATGATAATTTAGTCCAACAAAATCTACGTATAAGTATTGCCGATAATCAAAATAAATATTTACCTTTTTATTTTAACGGTTTAGAAATTTTTCCATCAATTTTTGATACAACTGATGTTGATCCTTCTAAATTGAATTATGAATTTACATTTAAATCATCTGGTGCATTATATAATGATCGGGTTATAGCCGAAAAACAAATTAAAGAAATAAATGTTTTTCCAAATCCTTATTACTGTACACAAAACAGCGAAATTCATCAATTTGAAAAATTCGTTACTATCAGTCACCTGCCGCAAAAAGCTAAAATTAGGATTTTTAATCTTGCCGGTCACTTGATTAGAACAATTAATAAGGATGATGAATCTCAATTTGTTCGATGGGATTTAACAAATGAAAGTTATTTTTGGATTGCTAGCGGCGTTTATTTAATATACATTGAAATGCCTGATTTAAAAGAAACAAAAATTTTGAAATTAGCAGTAATAATGGAGGATGTCGTCCCGGATTTCTTTTAAAATTAAATTTTAAACTTTCCTCTTTCTTCAATAATTTTTATATTCAAGTATAAATTTTCGTTGAGGTGAATATGAAAATATTAATTAAATTGATTTCTTTTGCTTTAATTTTCACATTTATACTTTCATCCTGCCGAAACTCAATATCTGATCCGGAAGAAAATAAAATTGATGAAAAACCTTTTGTTTATTCAGTTAAAAATGTTCAATATCCTACTGAAAATGATTTATTAAAACAAAGTTTTACATATGATCTTAAGTGGGAAATTACTCCTAATCTTGAAAATGTTAGAATTGACTTACTGAAAAAATTCAATAAAGTTGAAACAATTGCAAATTCAACGGCAAACGACGGAGTTTTTACATGGACGATTCCCGAAAATTTACCTGGATCGCATCATTATAGAATAAGAATTTCAGTTCCAAACAATGAATATATTAATAACTATAGCCAAGAATTTGAAATAACTCCGCTTCCATATAATTCAGAGGATATCGAAATTCCATATTAGAAGAAAATTTAAAAACTTTTAGTTATTTATTTGGAAAGTTTAAAAATTTAGTTTTTTGATTTGAAATAGCTTTTTGAATAATACAGTAAGTACTTATTTCATTATTTTTTTGATATAATTCAATTAAACCTTTCCTTTTTATTTAATTACGTTTCTTGCAAGGTCGCATACTTTTAACTAATTTACATTTAATTTAATACGATAATGTAAATGAAAGAGCAATATAAAGTATTTGCCTTTACAGCAATTTTTCTACTTTTTCCAAAAATAAATTCAGAGGGTTATAAGTTGTACATTTCAGATGATAAAGAAGCTATTATAGATAGTTCAAAATATAAATTCTCACAACATCAATTAAATACTATTTATTCTTCAAAAGAGCTTGGATCAATTGTTTCAGACAACTCAACCACATTTAGAATTTTTGCCCCTAGCGCTGAACAAATAATACTCAAAACATTTGTAAATGTTTCTGATACTATTTCAACCGATTATAATATGACCAAGGATGAAAACGGTGTTTGGGAAGTAAAAATTAATATAGATCTGACCAATTATTTTTACGGTTATCAAGTTTTTTCTGAGGATGATATTTCAAGAAAAAACAATCCACCGCTTTGCGTTGATCCATACGCTAAAGCCGTTGCCACTTATGCTGATTATTTAAATCCGCGAAAGTCAATTGTTTATAATGAAAGCTATGATTGGGAAAATGATAACTGGATTCAAAAAGATTGGCGGGATTTAATAATTTACGAAATGCACATAAGAGATTTGACAGCACATAAAACTTCCGGCTCAAATTTTCCGGGAACATATAAAGGATTAGTAGAGGAAAACATCACTGGTGGAATTAATTATATTAAATCGCTTGGCGTAAATACAGTTGAATTACTTCCTTCGCAGGAATACGGTTATTGTGAAATTCCATTTAAAGATTCTTTAGCAGGAAAATATAACACTTGGAATCCTTATGAAAGAAATCATTGGGGTTATATGACCTCAAACTTTTTTGCTCCCGCAGGTTATTACGCAGAAAATATAGGAATGTTAAAAAGAGGAAACTGGATAGGAACAAAGGGTGAACAAGTAAGGCAATTTAAAGATATGGTAAAAGCTTTCCATAAAAATAAAATTGCGGTAATTATGGATGTTGTTTACAATCATCTTTCTGAATATGAAGTGGGAAATTTGAAAGAAATTGATAAAAATTATTATTTCCGACTGGATGACAAAGGTAATTTTATTGCAGAAAGCTATTGCGGAAATGATCTTAAAACCGAACGACCGATGCTGAGAAGGTTGATTGTTGAAAGTATAATTTATTGGATGAAAGAATATCATGTTGACGGATTCAGATTTGATTTGGGAAAATTAATTGATTGGGAAACTATTGAGGCAATAATTAGGGAAGCGCGAAAAATAAATCCGGATGTTGTATTTGTTTGTGAACCTTGGGGTGGCGGATATGATCCAATGGGATTTTCTTTGAGAGAATGGGGCAGCTGGAACGACCAAATTAGGAACGGAATTAAAGGTGAAAATCCGTTTAATGGTTTAGGCTGGATTTTCGGCAAATGGTTTAGTAATAATAATTTCGATAGAATTAAAAGTTACGTACGAGGCACTTTAATTAATGAAGAACATGGTTTATTTCAAGAACCTGAACATTCGGTTAATTATTTGGAATCGCATGATGGATATACACTTGGTGATTTTATTCGATTAGGTTTGGGTAAAATAAAAAAAGATGAAGTAATAACTAATATAAATAAAAACGTTCACCTGACTCAAGAAGAGTTGAAACTTCATAAACTTGCCGCGCTTTTTTTATTTACATCGCAGGGAATTACCATGATTCACGAAGGTCAGGAGTTCGGCAGGTCAAAAGTAATTGAGCTTAATGATTATGTTGAGGATACTGAAGTAGGTACAATTGATCACAATACTTATAACAAAGACAATAACACAAATTACTTGAATTTTATACATGCCGAATTAAACAAAGATTTGGTTAATTATTACAAAGGTTTGATCAAACTTAGAAAACTGCATAAAGTATTCAGCAAAGCAAATTATGATGATTATTTTTTCCAAAATTTCAAGAAGAACGAATTTGCCTTAGCATATCAGGTAAAATACAGCAACAAACATTATATTGTGGTTTTCAATGCCGATAGAAATCAAGAACTGAATTTTGAACTTCCTTCCGGATGGTGGGAAATTTTAGCCGATGAAAATATGGTTTTACCAGATATTATTAAATCTATTTCCGGATCAATTGTTATAAGTCCGTCATCGGGAATTGTGTTGAAAGAAAAATAATTTGATGTTTTAATTTTTCTGTTATTTAGTTCCGAGAATAAAATTATCAATTGTTGATTTAAACAATTTTATTTCAATTGGTTTTGTTTGAATGCTATCAATTCCAAAGTTCCTGCACTTTTCCAATTCTTCATTTTTTATTTCTCTCGTTAAAACAAAATATTTTGGAATGTATTTACCTGAACTTGAATTTAATGATTTATAAAAATCAGAAGCATAAATTCCATTAATTTTGCTTTCAGTAATTACCAGCATAGGCATTTTTTCATTTATCATTTTTTTTGCATTTTCAAAATCTGCGGCGGTGTAAACAGTAATTCCAGTTGTAAGACTTTCAATCAACTTGGAATATATAATTCTTTCGGTTTGTTTATCGTCAATTAATAAAATTGAAGGTGTTGAAATTGGAATTGTAAAAATAAATTCGCTTCCTTTATTAACTTCACTTTTTGCGTAAATTTTTCCATTATGCTTTTCAACGATTTCTTTAACTAAACTTAAACCGAATCCAGTTCCCCTTTCACCATCTGTACCCAGCGTAGTAAATTTTTCATCAATGATAAAAAGTTTTCTTAAATCTTCCTCATCTATTCCAACCCCATTGTCTTTTACGGTGAATTCAGCCTTCTGCTGATCATTTATTTTTTTTGCTGAAATAGTTATGTTCCCGCCTTTGGGTGTAAACTTTATTGAATTGGAAACAAGGTTATTAAAAACTTGGCTTAATATTCCTTCATCAGCCTGAATGAATATTTTTTCATCGACATTAACGCTTAGTGATATTTCCTTTTTTGCTGCAAAGCCGGATAAAATTTCAATCGTTTTTCTAACCAGATAATTGGCATTAACAGTTGATGGATTAATTGCTAATCTTCCTGTTTGAATTCTTGTCCAATCAAGCAAACTATTTATTAAATCTAATGTATGCATCGAAGCATTATAAATATATTGTAAATACTCACGAAGTTCGTCGTTGGATAATTCATGCTGCATCAATCCCAATTCTGAAAAACCAATTATTGAAGTAAACGGCGCTTTGAGATCATGTGAAATTATAGATATAAATTTGTCCTTTGCAACGTTTAGTTTTTCAAGTTCTGTAATTTTCTTTTTAAGTTCTTTCTCTTTTGTAATTGTTTCGGTAATGTTGTCAATTATTCCCGCCAAATATTTAAATTCATTTTCAGCGTTTTTAATTTTTTTAATTCTATTTCGCAGCCAAACAATTGAACCCGATTTTGAAATTATTCTATATTCTAAACACGTATTTTCTTCCGCGTCGCTTAAGAATTTATTCAGCAATAATTCTGTATTTTCAACATCATCCGGATAAATAATATCTTTCCATAATTCAGCGTTTAATTTGTATTCATATTGGTTATATTCCGTAACTTTTTCTATTGAATCAGAAAACGTATCAATTACAATTTTATTTTCTACAATTTGCCCTTTCCAAAATACTTGTTCAAATTGGGAAAATTCTTTATCAAGAAGAGTTTTATCTTTAAGCGTATTATGCTTCTGTAATTTTTCCGAATTTAAACTTAACACAGCAACATTTTTTTCTTTGTTTACGTAAACTTTTTCAATTCTAACGCCGATATCGTTTCCGTTCTTTGCAATTATTTCTATTTCATTTTCACTGCTTTTCTGATAATCATCAACAATAAAATTTTCAAATTCTTCTTTGAATTGCGGTTTTATAATTTTTAAAATACTGCTGTTAATAAGCCAATCGTTCGCTCCAAATAATTCTTTAAATATGCCGTTTGCTTGAATAATAAAATTATGTTTAAGAACAACAACGGCACTTGGAATGCTTTCTAATAAAGCTTCGGAAATTTCATTATTTAATTGTTTTACATGGTCAGCGGAAGTTAAATAAATTGTAAAATATTTAAGATTTGCATCCGATAAAGAAATTGTGATATTAGATTTTACGTCAATTATTTTTCCGTGTTTGGTGTAAATTGGAAAATCTTCTAGAGATTTTTTATAAACTGCTGTTGAAAAATCCGTCAAGTCATTTTCAATTCTGTATGTCCGGTCAATTAAATCAAAAAATAACAAACCCCTAATTTCATCGAGTTCAAACTCAAATGTGCTGCAAAATTTTTCATTGGCAAAAAGAATTGTGCCGTAGGGATTTATCTGCAAAATCATTTCGTCTGATTTTAATACGGTTTCTCTAAAGAAATTTCTTTCTTCCTCTTTGGCAATTTTTAGTTTCTGAATTTGTAAATTTACTCTATCGCAGTAAAACAGCAACTCAGTTATTTTGTTTGATTTGAATAATTTAATTTTCGTTTTTGAAATTGATTCGTTTTCATTATTTAGATAAATAAATTCACCTTCCCAGCTGCTTAATGAAATCAGTTCGCTTCTAATTTTCTCAAAGAATGGTTTGGTTATTTCTGGAAATACTTCTGATATGAATTGATTTTCTATTTCTTCTCTTTTTTTAAGGAAAAAATTTCCGGCGTTATCCGACCAATAAGTAATAATTCCGTTTAAGTTCGTTTTAAAGAATGCTTCCGATCCGGCAATTGTAAAAGTTTTAAATACCTGAAGTTCTTTGGCATTGCTTAAAAATTCCGTTGTATCATTGTTTTTATAATTATTGTCTTTGAACAAAAACAAAATGGAAACGACATCACCGTTATTATTGTTAAGAGGAATTACTGCGGTTTTAAAAGTAAAAGTTTCTGTATCGGAATAATAAATTAGATCTAAATACTGATTTAAATTTTCATTTTTGCATTTATTAATACTTAGCTTTATTAAATCATTTTGTTCATTATTAAAAATTTCTTCAATTCTATCTGCGCTTGAATGCAAATTAAAATTGCAGTTAATTAAATCATTCGGCTTAATAATTATTCTACCGCTTAAATCAGTAATCAAAAAACACGAACAAATATTATTTAATAATTTAGTAATTGAATATTGGTCATAATTTTCAGTATTTATTTTATTAAATAATTTTGAATGCATAATTATAAGAATACCGCCGGCAAATTCTTTATCATTAAAAAATGGTATCCCGTTAATTGAGATATTTTCATTTTCATTTGAAGATAATTCTTTTATTTCACCTTCAAATGAGATTCCGTTTTTAAGATTAAAAATTTTATTTAATGGAAGAATGGAAGACAAATAATAATGCGAAAAAATATTTGAATCTTTTTCAATTTGAATATCTTTTCCACGCGTAATTATTTTTTTTGCGCTGCTGTTTACAGAAATAATATTCCATTTTTCATTGAAAATAATTGTTCCAATCGGCAAATGCTCAATTAAATTTTGAACATTAATATTAGCCTTTTCAATGAATTTTTCTATTTCAATATTCTGCTGCATATATCTACAATTTAACACTATTATTTAAATAATAAACATAATAAGGTGATGAAAGTTTAATTAGATGTGACAAAAAACACAATGCTATATTCCATATTATGATTATGTAATAATATGCAAAAATAAACGAACTATTTTTGATATGAGTCAATAATGTCTTTTTTTTCATTGCTAAAAATTATAAATCTTAATAATTTTACACTCGAAAATAATTTATAATCGTCAAAGGTTTTTTTAATTCCCCATTATTGAAAACCTACCATTTCTAATATAATACCTAAGGAGAATTTAAATGAATGGAATAGATTTAAATAAGTACGGCATAAAGAATACGAAGAGTTTATTTTACAATTTGACATTTGATCAACTTTACGAACATGAAACGAATCTAAAATTAGAAGGTTTTGAAAAAGCTTACTTAACCGAACTTGGAGCTGTAAATGTTATGACAGGAGTTTTTACAGGTCGTTCACCAAAAGATAAATACATCGTTAAAGATGATGTAACAAAAGAAACAGTTTGGTGGACATCGGACAAAGCAAAAAATGATAATAAACCAATAACCACAGAAGTTTGGAATGATTTAAAGAAAACTGTTACAGACCAACTTTCCGGAAAAGATCTATATGTTGTTGACGCATTTTGCGGCGCTAATGAAGATTCAAGATTAAAGGTTCGATTTATTATGGAAGTTGCTTGGCAGGCTCATTTTGTAACTAATATGTTTATTAGACCAACAGCAGAAGAATTAAAAAATTTCGGCGAGCCTGATTTTATTATTATGAATGGTTCAAAGACTTCAAATCCTAAATGGCAGGAACATAAAATGAATTCTGAAGTTTTTACCGTTTTTAATTTGACCGAAAAAATGCAGGTTATAGGCGGAACTTGGTACGGCGGCGAAATGAAGAAAGGTATGTTTGCAATGATGAATTATTATCTGCCTTTGAAAGGTATGTCATCTATGCATTGCTCAGCAAATAAAGGCAAAGACGGTGATGTTGCAATATTCTTCGGACTTTCAGGTACCGGTAAAACAACACTTTCAACTGATCCTAAAAGAGAATTAATTGGCGATGATGAGCACGGCTGGGATGACGACGGCGTTTTTAATTTTGAGGGTGGATGCTACGCAAAAACTATTAACTTGGATATTGAATCTGAACCGGATATTTATGCTGCAATTAAAAGAGACGCTTTGTTGGAAAATGTAACTGTTGATGCTAACGGTAAAATTGATTTTAACGATGGTTCAATTACAAACAATACTCGTGTTTCTTATCCAATTTATCATATCCACAATATTGTTAAGCCGGTTTCTAAAGCTGGACACGCGACAAAAGTAATTTTCTTAACTGCAGATGCTTATGGAGTAATGCCTCCTGTTTCTAAGTTAACTCCAGAACAGACCAAGTATCATTTTTTATCTGGATTTACCGCAAAATTAGCTGGAACTGAAAGAGGAGTAACTTCTCCACAGCCAACATTTTCTGCGTGTTTCGGAAAAGCGTTTTTAAGTCTGCACCCAACAAAATACGGTGAAGAGCTGGTAAAGAAAATGGAAAAACACGGATCAGACGCGTATTTGGTTAATACGGGATGGAACGGAAGCGGAAAAAGAATTTCTATAAAAGATACAAGAGCAATTATTGACGCTATTTTGGATGGATCTATTGAAAAATCCGAAACTAAAGTAATCCCAATATTTAATTTAGAGGTTCCTACTTCGCTGCATGATGTTAACCCAAAAATTTTAGATCCAAGAGATACTTATTCAGATCCCGCAGAATGGGAAAAGAAAGCAAGAGAATTGGCTTCTTTATTCATTAAAAATTTTGAACAATACACAGATAATGAAGAAGGTAAAAGTTTAGTTGCTGCTGGTCCGCAATTATAATATTTTAACGCAGTGAATGAAATTTTTCGTTCACTGCTTTTTTATAATAAGTTTTTAAATCTTTATCTGATTTTATTTACTTTTATTAATTCGTAAATAATTTTTTCCGTTGCACCAATATTACTTTCTACATATTTATGCGAAATGGCGCCCAATTGTTTTCTTTTTTCATCGTTTTGTAATAAATCTCTCAATACTTTATAAGCTTGAATTTTATCGGTAATTTCTATTCCACATCCTAATTCCAACATTTTTCTTGCTTCTTGACTATTCTTATTTTTTGGACCGAATATAACCGGGATACCATAGACCGCAGGTTCCAATACATTATGAATTCCCTGCTTAAAGCTTCCGCCAACGTAGGCAATATCCGCATATTTATAAAGTGTCAGCAAAACTCCAATTGAATCGACTAAAATTATTGGTTCATCTTTGTAGTTATTTTTGTACGAAAATCTGATCGTTGGAATTCCTCTAAATGTAAACTCTAATGCTTCAAGGCGCTGTACAGAAGGCTCGTGAGGAACTACAATTGTTACAATGTTTTTATCATATTTTAATAATTTTAGAATTGCGGGAAAAATCACCTCTTCGTCTGATTCCCAAGAGCTTCCAAGAACAACAACTTTTTTACCATCAAAAATATTCGCTTTAAATAAATCTTTAGTTTTTGCGTCTATACTTTTTTGATAAACACGATCAAATCTTGTATCGCCAACAACTGCCAACTTTTCATTAGGAATATCAAACTCGGCAAAATTTTGCTTATCCTTTTCACTTATTGTAAGAATCTTTAAAAAATCTTGAAATAAAACAATATGAAATTGTTTAGAAATTGGAAGCTTTCTTTTGGAATTTTTGCTCATTGTTGCATCAACAATAAAAGTAGCCACTTTGTACTTACTTAATACCCAAATAAAATTAGGCCAAAAATCATACCTCATAAAAAGTACTGCCGAAGGTTTTACCAACCCGACAAATCTCTTTGCATTATGGAACGAATCTAATGGGATATATGAAATAATATCGGCGTGCGGATATTTTAATGAGTTATTGTATCCAGAGGGTGAAAAAAACGTAACTAAAATATTTACTTGTGAAGCGCTTTTAATTTTTTCAATTATTGGTTTTGCTTGCTCAAACTCTCCCATTGAAGATGAATGAATCCATATAATTTTTTTGTTTCTATCAATTTCTGTTAAATCAATTATCAGTTTTTCAAAAAGACGCTTTCTGCCTTTAATTCCTTCACGGATTTTTTTATTAAAAATACTTAAAAAGTATAACGTAACTTTTAAAAGAGGAAGAATTAAAATATTGTAAAAATAAAACCAAAAAGTTTTCATATCGCTTTTATAAATTCCATTGTTTTGTTAAACACAAACTGAGGAGTTATATCAAGCACGCACTTAAAATGTTTCTGCGGACATTCCCCCAAACCAAAATGACTGCACGGTCTGCAAGATAACGAATTATTTTCCAAAACTAAACTTTTTCCTTTATAAGGCAAAAATCCGAATTCTTTAACTGTTGAGCCGAAAATTGCAATTACCGGAACATTTACCGCTAAGGCCAAATGCATTAATCCCGAATCATTGCAAATTACAGCTTTACATTTTTTCATTTCTTCGGCTGTTTTAAATAATTTATTATCATTTGATAAATTTTGCGAATTTGCAATCTGTGATGAGATTTTGGCGCAAATTTCCTTATCATCTTTTCCGCCAAAAATTAAAATATTTTTACCTTCGGAGGAGAGCATCTTTCCCAATTCAACAAAATAATTTTCATCCCACATTTTTGTTTTATGCCTTGAACCGGGACAAAATCCAATATTGTTTTCCAAAATTGTTTTTTGTTCGTTAGATCCGGTAAAAATTTCCAAACCACTTTCATCTAATTTAAATTCTGGAATTGAATTTGCGTATCTAACCGGGATTGGAATTATTTCTTTCAGCAGATTCCATTTGAATTTGACTAAAAGAAATTTTTTGACAGAAGGTTTTTTAAATTTGAAAATTCTATGGGCTAAATTTTTAGAAATACTTCTGCTGCGGAAATTATTCTGAAGATCAATTACCAAATCATAATTTTGAGAAGGCAAATTAGCAATTTTGTTTTTTGATTTTTCTGTCTTTGTTTCTTTAGAGATTAATTCAAACGAGTTCTCTTTTTTGTTAAATGTAATTATTGAATTCAAATACGGATTAAACAGCACCGTATCTTTAAATTCTTCTCTAACTAAAAAATCAATTTTCAAATGAGGAAATTTGTTTTTTAAAGTTCTAATTAGCGGCGAGGTTAGTATAACATCCCCTAAAGAACTTAAACGAATAATTAATATTTTATTGATCTCTGAAAAATTCACGTAAAATAAAATTTGTTGGAAAGAAATTTAAGCAATTACATCAAAGCTTGCTAAACAGATATTGTGATATTATTTAATTATCTATATTTTGCAGTATTATTTTGAAGAAATTAGGAAAATTAAATGTCAACATTACCTCCTCCTAAAGTAAAGCTTTTTCCGGAAGATTCTATGGAAAAAAAAGTATATAGTTTGGTAGATTCACTTGAACAATACATTCCAATAATGAATGATAGAAACCGGTTGTCTTTTGCTTTACTAAATTATTTAAAAGGCCAGGGAGATGAACCTTCAATTACCGTAAGAAATAACAAACTTACGTTAAAAGGAATTAGCAAAGTAAATTTAGCAAAGCTAATTGAAGAAAAATTAACTGCAATAAAATAGCTTATCTTATTTCGGCTTTTAAAAATTCTTCAGCTTTATCTACAGCATCTTTGCTGCCTATGTATATTGGAACCCGCTGATGCAGATCAGTAGGTTGAATTTCTAATATTCTTTTAGTTCCGTCAATTGCTCTGCCGCCGGCTTGTTCAATAATATAAGCCATTGGATTACATTCATACATCAATCTTAATTTACCGTTTGGATTTAAATTATCCGCTGGATAAATAAAAATTCCGCCATATAATAAATTTCTGTGAATATCTGCGACCATTGAGCCAATGTAACGTGCCGAATATGGTTTTCTTCCTCTGTTATCGGCATCTTGAATATACTTAATATATTTTTTTACACCAGGATGCCAATATTTATAATTACCTTCGTTGATACTGTAAATGTTTGCTTTTTCCGGAATTTTAATGTCTTTATGTGATAGCAAAAATTCGCCGAAAGCAGGATCTAAAGTAAAACCATGAACTCCGTCACCAACACTGTAAACAAAAATTGTACTTGAACCGTAAACTATATAACCGGCTGCTACCTGCTTTAATCCCGGTTGTAAACAATCTTCTAAAGTTCCTCCGGAACCATCATTGGGTGTTACTCTTCTGTAAATTGAAAAAATTGTTCCTATGCTAACATTAACGTCTATGTTGGAAGATCCATCTAAAGGATCAAAAAGCAGCACATATTTACCTTTACTGTGATAATCGGGAATATGCAAAATATCTTCTTCTTCTTCAGATGCCATTACGCAAAGATGTCCGCCATGATCCATTGCTTTAAAAAGTGTTTCGTGCGCGAAAATATCCAATTTTTTTACTTTTTCACCGTGTATATTTTGATGACCCGCAAAACCGATTATATCTACAAGTCCGGCTTTATTTACTTCTAACGAAATTACTTTAGCGGCGAGTGAAAGCTCATGAAGCAAATCTGAAAGTTCTCCGGTTGCGCCGGGATGTTTTTTTTCTCCTTCATAAATATGTCTTGTTAAGGTCATAAAATTAATTGCCATAACTTCTCCTAAATAATGAATAAGATACTGCTCGAATACTCAATTTATCAATTTATTATTATACTTTAATCTCCTGTTCCTTATATTGAAGCTGATACAACTTATAATATATTCCTTTTTGAGAAAGCAAATTTTGGTGAGTTCCCATTTCTCTAATTTCACCTTTATGCATAACAATGATCTTATCTGCTTTTTGAATAGTTGAAAGGCGATGCGCAATTACAATTGACGTTCTGCCGACTAATAAGTTTTGAATCGCATTTTTAATTAAAATTTCAGTTTCCGTATCGATGCTTGAGGTAGCTTCATCTAAAATTAAAATTTGCGGATCATATGCTAAAGCGCGCGCAAAAGAGATAAGCTGTTTTTGTCCAACACTAAGTGATGAACCTTTTTCTTTTACTTCCTGATTATATTTTTGCGGAAGTCTTTCAATAAATTTATCCGCGCCTACAATTTTTGCAGCTTCCCGAATTTTTTTATCAGAAATTTCATCGGAGTTCAATCCAATATTTGATTTAATATTGCCCGAAAAAAGATAAACGTCTTGAAGTACTACTGATATTTTTCTTCTCAATTCATGTTTGCTAAGTTCTTTAATATTAATACCGTCAATTAATATTTCACCTTTTTCAATATCATAAAACCTTGTAAGCAAACTTATAATGCTCGTCTTACCCGCGCCGGTAGCACCAACAATCGCAACAGTTTCACCGGGTTTTATTTTAAATGAAACATTTTTTAAAACATACTCGTCAGCGTTATATGCAAAAGTTACATTTTTAAACTCTACATCACCTTTGAATTCATTAAATGATTTTGGATTTTCAGGGTTTACAATAATTGTTTTATCATCCAGCACTTCAAATATTCTTTCGGAAGCCGCCATTGCCGTTTGCATAATATTGTATTTTTCGGAAAGATCGCGGATTGGTCGGAAGAACATTTCAGTATACTGAAGAAACGCGAATAAAATTCCAATTGTCATTGTATTTTGAATTACACTTCCTCCGCCGTACCAAATTATTAATGCAATTGAAATTGAACTAAGTATTTCAACCGTTGGAAAGAAAACTGCATAATAGTAAATAGATTTAATAATAGCTTCTTTATAATCTGTATTTATTTTAAGAAATTTTTTAAATTCTTGCCTTTCTTTGTTAAACACCTGAACTATATTCATTCCGGTAATGTGTTCCTGCATGTAGGAATTCAATCTCGATAATTGTTTTCTTTCTTTTCGGTATGCTTCTCTAACTTTTTTACGGAAAAGAAAAGTCGCGTAAAATAAAATCGGCAATACAGATAAGGTAATTAATGCTAATTCCCATGACATAAAAAACATAAATCCGAAAATCCAAATAATTGTAAACACATCACTAAATACGGTAATTATTCCGGATGAAAATAATTCATTCAATGCTTCAACGTCATTTGTAACTCTTGTAACAATTTTACCGATAGGAGTTTTGTCAAAATACTTTAATGATAATTTTTGTATATGTTCGAATAATTTAATACGCAGATCATAAATGATTTTTTGCCCCATCAATTGTGTGTAATAAGTCAATGAATATTGAATTGCGGCTTGAAGTATTAATGCTCCGAACAAAATTAAAATTATTATTAAAAGTCCGTGATAATCTTTATGTACAATAGAATCATCAATTGCGATTTTTGTAAGATAAGGTCTAACGGGTCCAAGTCCCGCGACAAGAATATTTAATAGTATTCCCGCGACAATATACTTTTTATATGGTTTTGCGTACGCCAGCAAACGTTTCATTAATTTTGAATCGTAAGCTTTACCTTTTATTTCATCTGCTTCTTCTTCTTTAGCCATTATACAATTTCTTTCAATTCTTCTTCGAGTAACTGTTTGTTATTTAGATCCGCATAAATTCCATTAAAATTAACTAATTCATCGTGTGTACCTTGTTCAATTATTTCACCATTTTCTAAAACAATAATTTTATCGGCATTTTTAACCGTTGAAATTCTATGACTAATAATTAAACTTGTCCTTCCCTTCATATAATATTTCAGTCTTCTTAATATTTCTTCTTCAGTATTTGTATCAATTGCAGAGAATGAATCGTCAAGTATTAGAATTTTGGGATTTATTGCTAAAGCTCTTGCCAGACTGGTTCTTTGCTTTTGTCCGCCTGATAAAGTAATTCCTCTCTCTCCAAGTATTGTTTCATATCCATTCGAAAAAGTTTCTATATCCTTAGATAATTGGGCAATTTCAGAAATTTCATCGATAAAGGATTTATCGGGATTTTCAATTCCATACGCAATGTTATTGAACAATGTATCGGAAAATAAAAACGTTTCTTGAGGAACGAGTCCAATGCTTTTTCTCAAAATATTTCGAGACATGTTTTTAATATTAATGCCGTCAATTAATATTTCACCTTCCGATACATCGTATAATCTTGGAATTAAATTTATAAGACTTGTTTTACCGCTTCCGGTATGCCCAATAATTGCAAGTGAGCTACCAACCGGAATTTTTAAGTTAATATTTTTCAAAACTTCCGGAAACCTTTCGCCATATTTAAAATTTACATCTTTAAATTCTATCTCACCTTCTAAACCGGAAAATTCACTTTGATTAACAGGATCCTTCAGATCATCTACTTCACCGAAAATTTTTAACAATCTCTTCATACTCGCGGCTGCCTGCTGAATTAAATTTGTTACCCAGCCGAATGCAATTACCGGCCAAATCAGTAAACTTAAGTAAGCAACAAATGCAACAATTTCTCCTAAAGTCAGCTTTTCTTCAATAACCATTGTTCCGCCAAGCCAAATAACAATTATAATTGAGATGCCAGATATTAGGAATAAAATAGGCATAAAGAATGCTTGAATTTTCACTTGATCCATGTTTCTATTTAAATATTCGCCGCTTAAATTTGTGAATTGATTAAGCTCATCTTTTTCCCTAACGTAAGATTTTACTACTCTTATTCCCGAAAAACTTTCCTGCGCTTTGGCAGTAAGCTCGCTGAATTTTTCTTGTATCCTTGTAAATTTAGTATGTATTTTTTTACTCAATTTATATACAAAGAATGAGAGAATTGGCAGCGGGATCAATGCGTAAATTGTAAGCCATGTGTTTAAGTTCAGCATCAGAATTAAAACAATAATTAATTTTGAAGCATTATCTAAAGTGTACATTACGGCCGGACCGATATACATTCTTACCGCACTTATATCGTTAGTGGCGTGCGCCATAATGTTTCCCGTAGAATTGTTTTGGAAAAATTTTGTGGGAAGCGTTTGAATATGTGACCAAAAATCGCTGCGCAGATCATATTCAATTTTTCTAGAAACTATTATAATTGTTGTGCGAATTAAAAATCTGAATATACCACCGAAGATTGCAGTCGCTACAATTAAAAGAGAATATTTTAAAATCAAACCATGACTAATATTTTTTTGAAGCGCGTCAATGCTATCTTTAAGCAAAATGGGAATATATACTTGCGCGGCATTTGAGCAAAGTATAAATATCAAACCAAGAATGAGTGTGAATTTATATTTGAAAAAGTATTTATTAAGTGTAAAAAGTGATTTCATAAAGAGCTTTCATAACTTTAAAAATTACAAACTCAAATTTATCATAAAAAATAATGAGACGTTTGGTAAATTTTTAATTGATTGATATTATATTCTTTCAAAAATTTTTAATTATTCAAAAATTTCCCTTTTTTGAAATACTTAAATACTTCTAAAATTAAATTCAGAAAAGATTAATAAAACAAAATTTCCAAATTATTTTAAAATGAATTATTGATAAAATCAATTATATTTATTTGGAATGATTTCAATTGATTTTGAAAATAAATGAAAAAACTGGAAATTAAATATTTTCCTTCAACATCTGATTTAAGAAATTGGTTTGAACAAAATCATGAAAAGGAAAAAGAGCTATTGCTTGGTTTTTACAAATTACACACAAAAAAGCCAAGCGTAACTTGGTCGGAATCCGTAGACGCGGCAATTTGTTTCGGCTGGATTGACGGAATAAGAAAATCCATAAATGAAGAAAGTTATTATATCAGATTTACTCCTAGAAATCCTAAAAGTAATTGGAGTGCCGTAAATATTGAGAAATTTGAAAAACTTACCAAAGCAGGATTAATGCATCAAAAAGGAATTGAAGCATTTAACAAGAAAATAGCTGAAAGATCCAAAATTTATTCTTATGAAAGAAAAAATGTAAAGCTTTCTGAAAATTTGGAAGATGAAATTAAAAAGAATAAAAAGGCATGGAAATATTTCAACGATCTTCCGACATCAATAAAACAAATTTCATCGCATTGGATAATGAGCGCCAAAAAAGAGGAAACTAAAAAAAGTCGATTGAAAATTTTAATAGAATCTTCAGAACAAAATTTGAGAATACCGGGATTAAGAAGATGAAAAATTATCCTATTAAATTAAATCCGGTATACTTTTGCAATACTTTAGGAACAATTACTTTGCCTTCCGGAGTTTGATTGTTTTCCAATATGGATACCATAAGTCTGCTCGTCGCCAATCCGCTGCCGTTTAATGTATGTACGAACTCTATTTTTTTATCGTCTTTTTTTCTGAATTTAATATTTGCTCTTCGTGCCTGAAATGATTCAAAATTGCTGCATGATGAAGCTTCCAACCATTTGTTTTCCGCGGGAGACCATGTTTCAATGTCGTAACATTTTGCCGCGGAAAAACTTAAGTCACCGCTGCATAACATTAAAATTCTGTAAGGAACCTTTAGCTCCTGTAAAATATCTTGAGCATCTGAAACCAATTTTTCCAATTCATTATAAGAGCCTTCGGGATTAACAATTTTCACCATTTCAACTTTGTTGAATTGATGCACTCTTAAAAATCCTTTCGATTCTTTACCGTAACTGCCGGCTTCTCTTCTAAAGCAAGCGGAATAAGCCACATAATTAACAGGCAATTGATCTTCGTTCAAAATTTCATCTCTATGCAAGTTTGTTACTGGCACTTCAGCTGTTGGTATCATGTACAAATCATCGCGTTCAGCATAATACATATCTTCCTGCATTTTGGGCAATTGTCCGGTTCCATACATTGAATCGGAATTTACCATAAACGGCGGAAATATTTCTTTATAGCCATGATTTTCAATATGATAATCCAGCATGAAATTAATTAACGCTCTTTCTAAAGTCGCGCCTTTACCCACGTAAACCGGAAAACCGGAGCCTGAAATTTTTGCACCGCGTTCAAAATCCAATATGCCAAGTTTCATTCCCAATTCTAAATGATTCAAGGGTTTTTCTACGGGAGATTTTTCAAATCCTTCCGGAAGCCACTGTCTTACTTCAACATTATCTTCGGCGCTTTTACCAATTGGAACGGACAAATGAGGCAAGTTCGGTAATCTTTTCATTTTATCTTGAAGATTCTCATTTATTTCTTTCAACTCATCATCTAATATTTTAATTTCTTCTCCGACCTGTTTCATCTCAGCCATAATCGCGTCTGCATTTTGACCGTTTTTTTTAAGTTTGCCGATTTCCTGCGAAGCTGAATTTCGCTTTGCTTTAAGTTCTTCTACCAATTGCAGTTTTTCTCTGCGGGATGAATCGAGACCAATTATTTCGTCTATGCCGTTTTTAACATTTTTACTTTCTAAACCTTTATTTACAAACTCTGGATTTTCTCTAATTAATTTTATGTCTAACATATTTCCTTCTTATTTTTAAAATAGAACAATGATTTAATTATTTTCTCGGTTATATCGCTAAGTTTATAATTATCAATTGTAACCATCAAAATAAATCAGCATGCTATTGTATTTATTTTACAACAATGTTATAAATTTTATTTTTTATGTAAATCTCTTTAACTACTGTTTTACCATCTGTATGGACTTTAACATTTTCATCCGCAAAAGCTGTTTCTTTTACTTTAGATTCTTCAGTATCAACAGGCAGATTTAGTTTTGCTCTAATCTTTCCATTAACTTGAACAACCACAGTAACTTCATCAACAACCAATGCATCTTTATCAACAGAATATTGCTGTTTGGTTTGATAAATAGAATTATCATTTCCTAGCAGTTTCCAGCATTCTTCACCTAAATGCGGAGCGATTGGCGCTAATAGATAAGCAAATCTTTCCAAGGCAAAAGCGGCAATATCTTTTCTGCAATTCGGCAATGATTTAGACAATTCATTTAACAATTCCATTAAATAAGCTATTACAACGTTAAATCGAAAATTCTCTAACTCGCCGTCATATTTATCTAAAGTTTGATTAACTTTTCTGTAAACATCTTTTTCCGTATCGGATAATTCACTCATCAAATAAAGATCTTTTGGCGGATTTTCTTTCAACACATTTTCATTATTCTGGAAAAGCGTATAAGATCTTTGAACAAAACGATCAACACCAACAATACCTTTGTCGCTCCAATCTCCTCCTAAATCATAAGGACCCATGAACATCAAATACATTCTGAATACATCGGAGCCGTATTCACTCGTAAAAATTCCGGGATCAACAACATTCCCTTTTGATTTAGACATTTTTGCGCCTTGATTTGTAATAGTACCTTGATGAATCAATCGTTGAAAAGGTTCATCACTATTGATTAATTTCAATTCTCTAAGGAACTTATGAATAAATCTGGCGTAAAGTAAATGCATTGTCGCGTGTTCTGCACCGCCGACATATGTATCAACCGGAGTCCATTTATCTGCTAAATTATTATCAAATATTTTATCGCTTATTTTAGGATTTAAGTAGCGTAAATAATACCATGATGAATCTACAAACGTATCCATTGTATCAACTTCCCTTTTAGCCGGTTTGCCGCATTTTGGACAAGCAGTATTCACAAACTCTAAATTTCCGGCAAGCGGAGAACCGCCGTCATGTTTAAATTCTACTTTATAAGGAAGTTCGACAGGAAGATTTTCAAAAGGTACGGGAACTTCTCCGCAGCTTTCACAATGTATAATCGGAATCGGTGTTCCCCAATATCTCTGTCGGGAAATTAACCAATCTCTTAATCTATAATTAACTTTAGCTTTACCTAAATTATTTTCAACAAGCCAATCGATCATTTTTTTCTTTGCTTCGGCAACATTTAATCCGTTAAGAAATTCACTATTTATTGCCGGACCATCTTCGGTAAATGCTTTTCCTTCAAAACCTTCTTTTGGCTGAACTGTTCTGATAATCGGCAAATCAAACTTTTCGGCAAATTCCCAATCTCGCTCATCTTGACCCGGAACAGCCATTATTGCGCCGGTTCCATACGTCATCAAAACATAATCCGCAATCCAAATTGGAATTTTTTTATTATTTGCGGGATTTACCGCATATGAACCTGTAAATGCTCCCGTTTTTTCTTTTACCGTTGAGGTTCTGTCAATCTCTGATAAATTCTTAACTTTTTCCTGATAATCAATAACTTCCTGCTTTTGCGGTAAAGTTGTAATTTTATTGACTAAAGGATGTTCCGGAGAAAGAACCATATAAGTCGCGCCGAATAAAGTATCCGGTCTTGTTGTAAACACAATAAATTCTTCATCATATTTATCAACTTTAAATTTTATTTCAGCGCCAATACTTTTTCCGATCCAATTTCGCTGCATAATTTTAGTTTTTTCAGGCCAATCTATTTTATTCAAGCCATCCAAAAGTTCGTCGGCATAATTTGTAATTTTAAAAAACCACTGAGTTAAATTTTTCTGTTCAACATTAGTTCCGCAGCGTTCACAAGTTCCATCGTTTTGCACTTGTTCATTAGCCAAAACAGTTTGGCAGGATGGACACCAATTCACGGGAGCTTTTTTTCTATAAGCTAAACCATTTTCATATAGTTTTAGAAAAAGCCATTGATTCCATTTATAGTATTCAGGAACACAAGTCATTAACTCAGCATCCCAATCATACATACAGCCCATAGTTTTCAACTGTTCTCTAATATCACTTATATTTTGAAGTGTGGAATCCTGAGGATGAACACCTGTTTTGATTGCATAATTTTCGGCAGGCAAACCAAAAGCGTCATAACCCATTGGTTCAAAAACATTAAATCCTCTTAACTTTTTAAATCTTGCCCAAGAGTCCGTTGGAGCATAATTATACCAATGTCCAATATGAGTTTTAGAACCGGAAGGATAAATAAACATTACAAGTGTATATAATTTTTTTTCAAGATCGGAAAGATCTGTTTTAAATATTTTATTATCTTCCCAGAATTTCTGCCAATTTTTTTCAATTTCTCGATGTGGATATTTCATTTTATTCAACAATAATTTTTAAAAGAAATAGAAAGCTATTAAAAAGCGAAAGGTTTATCAAGATAAGCGGGTAAATTGCTTATATTTGTGTTCAATTTTTGAGTTATTTTGTAATTATTTATAAAAACGGAATATTTAATGAAATATTTTGAATCGGGAATCTTTACCTACAAAAACAATAAATTATTTTGCGAAAATGTTAATCTGGATGAAATTGGAAAGAAATTTGGAACTCCGACATTTGTTTACAGCAAAAAATTTTTTACCGAAAGTTATTTTTCATTTAAAAATGCGTTCAAAGAACTTAATAATAAAATTTTCTACGCTTGCAAAGCCAACTATAACATCAGCGTTATAAAATTATTTAATCAACTTGGAGCCGGAATTGATGTAAATTCCGCCGGGGAATTTTACAGAGCTTCAGCCGCAGGAGTTTCCGCAAAAAATATGATAATGTCCGGCGTTGGAAAAACAGACGAAGAGATAATACTCGCGTTGGAAAACGATATATTACTTATTAAAGCTGAATCAATGCAGGAAATATTCAGAATAAATGAAATTGCGAAAAGTTTAAATAAAACCGCGCCTTTAGCAATAAGAGTAAATCCGAATGTTGATCCCGAAACACATCCATATATTTCCACAGGCTTAGCAGAAAATAAATTCGGCATTGATGAAACCTTAGCCATAGAAATTTTTAAGGAAGCAAATAGTCTCTCAAATATAAAATTACATGGAATCGATATGCACATCGGTTCTCAAATTTCAACTATTCAGCCATATGCCGACGCAGTTTCAAAATTAACAAAATTGGTTAGCTCGCTAAAAGAAATAGGCATTCAACTTAAGCATATTGATATTGGCGGCGGATATGGTGTTAAGTACAATGATGAAAAATTATTTTCAATTGCAGATTTGGCAAAAGCAATTGTCCCTTTATTAAAACAAACAGATTGTGAAATATTTTTTGAACCTGGAAGAGCATTGACCGCAAACGGCGGCGTTCTTGTATCAAAAGTTCTTTATACAAAAACAAATTTGGAAAAAAACTTTATTGTTGTTGATGCCGCAATGACAGATCTGCTGCGGCCAAGTATTTATAAAGCTTATCATCATATTCAGCCAATCGAAATAAAACAAAACGAAGATATTTTAGCAGATGTTGTTGGTCCCGTTTGTGAAAGCGGAGATTTTTTGGCTAAAAATAGAAATATATCTAAATGCGAAAAAAATGATCTTGTCGCTGTAATGTCAGCCGGAGCTTATGGAATGGTAATGTCTTCCAACTATAATGCCAGAAGACGGGCTGCGGAAATTTTAGTCGATGACGATAAATTTTATGCAATTAGAACAAGAGAAACATTTGAGCAATTAATTCAAAATGAAATTTTGTAATAAAATAATTTTATTGCCGAAATGATTTTTAAATAATCAATCATTAATTCAAAAATATTGTCAATTTCAGATCAGCTTTAGAATATTATATTATTACAAATTTAATATGATTCTTAATATCAGCTTCAATTAGAAAAATGAGAAATTATTCAAATTTTCGAAACTCTTCATTTGTTAAATTCTTAATACAATTTTGATCATATTTTTTCATTTTGCTTTTGTAAATTAGTGTTATTGTAAAAAAAAATATGAGAAAAAAATGCGAAACTTATTACTCTTAACAATTTCCCTTCTTTATTTTAATAATATTTTTTCACAGGAAAAACACGCTTTATCCGTTGAAGATTTATGGAATATGAAAAGAATAGATTCGTTTACAATTTCCGAAGACGGCAAGAAAATTATATTTGATGTAACTTCATACAGTATGGATGAAAATAAAGGCAAATCAAATCTTTGGATAGTAAATACGGACGGAAAGGATTTAAAAGAATTTTTAAATACTGAAAATGGAGTTTCATCACCGCAAATAATCGGCGAAAAAGTATTCTTTAACATTGGCGATCAAATATATTCACAAAGCATTAAAGATACGGCAAAAACAAAAGTTACCGATTTTTATTCGGGCGTGAGCGGAGTAAAATTTTCACCTTCAAAAAATAAAATTATCTTTGCTTCCAAAGTTTATGCCGATTGTAAAAACCAAACTTGCAATAAAGCTAAAGATGTTGAAAATGCTAAAAGCAAAGTTAAAGCCGAAATATTTACCGAATTAATGTACAGACATTGGAATGAATGGCGCGGACCCAAATACAGCCATTTGTTTCTTCATAATATCGGCGAAGAAAATTATATCGATTTAAATCAAGGATTAAAATTTGATGTTCCGCCAATTGCATTGGGAAGCGCAAACGATTATTCTTTTTCACCCGACGGAAAAGAAATCGCGTTTACAATGAATGAAAGTAATTTCCTCGCGACAAGCACAAATAACGACATCTTCACGTTAAATTTAAGTGACGTTAAAGACGGTGAAACAACTCCTTATAAAAAAATTTCCGTCAGTTTGGGAAATGACAATCAGCCGATTTATTCACCAGATGGAAAATATATAGCGTATTGCTCAATGTCGCGAGCCGGTTTTGAAGGCGATAAGCAAAGAATAATGCTGTATAATAGAAATCTTAAGATAGAAACTGATTTGACTACGTCGATAGATTTATCGGCTGCTGAAATTATTTGGTCACAAGATTCAAAGTATATTTATTTTACCGCGGCAAATACTATTTATACTTCAATTTACAAAATTGATGTTTCTTCTAAAGAATTGTTTACAATTACAGAAAAAGTTGATGCGTCTTCAATTACACTTTCTCCAAGCGGAGATAAAATATTTTTTAAAAATCAAAGATCAAATTTACCTTTTGAAATTTTTTCAATTGAAACTAACGGTAAAAATTTGAAACAAATAACAAATATAAACGCGGAACTTCTTTCAAAAATTGAAATGATACCAATCGAAACATTTTGGGCTCAAGGAGCTGAAGGCGCAAAAGTTCAATCAATTTTGGTCAAACCGCCGTTTTTTAATCCTAACAAAAAATATCCGCTGATATTTTTAATTCACGGAGGACCGCAGGGACATTGGACAGACGATTTCCATTATCGATGGAATACGCAAATGTTCGCGGCTAAAGGTTATGTTGTTGTTGCGACAAATCCAAGAGGAAGTTACGGTTACGGACAGAAATTTACTGATGATATTTCTAAAGATTGGGGCGGAAAAGTTTATACCGATTTAATGAATTCTTTGGATTTTGCTTTGAACAATTTTGATTTTATAGATTCGCAAAATATTTTTGCGGCAGGAGCTTCATACGGCGGTTACATGATAAACTGGATTGAAGGACACAATAACAGATTTAACGCGTTGGTTTGTCATGCAGGTGTTTTCAATTTGGAAAGTATGTACGGAGCAACGGAAGAACTATGGTTCGCCGAATGGGAAAACGGCGGAACACCTTGGGAAAGCAGAGAGTTGTATAAAAAATGGTCGCCGCATAATTTTGTACAAAACTTTAAAACTCCAATGCTCGTTATTCATGGTGAAAATGATTTTAGAGTTCCAATTGGACAAGCGATGGAATTGTTTACTTCATTGCAAAGAGTAGGTGTTAAAAGCAAATTCTTATATTTCCCTGATGAATATCACTTTGTTACAAAGCCGCAAAATGCCAAATTATGGTGGAACACAGTATTCGATTGGTTTGATGAAAATAAAAAGTAAATTATAATTTTGATTTATCACAATTGGAAATTATTATGGAAGAAAATAAAAATAATTCGAATTTTAATGAAATTGACGAACTAGATTATATGGAAAATGCTCTGCATGATCTAAAATCTAATTTCGAAGATCACGAATCCTTTTCAAAAGGTACAGATTACATTGAAGAAAATTTGTGGGAAAAAGTTGAAAGAGTTGGTAAAAAGATTTCATTCACAAAAGATATAAAAGCTTTATTTAAATATTTCAGAGATAAAGATGTTCCGTGGTACAGAAAAACCATTATTGTCGGCGCGTTGATTTATTTTATTCTTCCAATAGATACAATTCCGGATTTTTCTCCTTTTATTGGCTACTTGGACGATTTGGGAGTTATTACCGCAGTTTTAAAATATCTCGGTAAAGAAATTATTCCTTATTATGAAAAATAATTCACAACAAAGTTGTAGAATGAAATAGATAAAATAATTATGATATTAATGTTTGTGATATAATAGTTCATTCTGAATTAGGTCCCGGACTTTTGGAATCAATTTATAAAATTTGTTTGAATATGAATTGTTGATTTTAGGTTACATAGAATTGATTTGTTAATAAATAATTTGGTTGTCGCGGAATTGAAATCTGTCGAAATTATTTTACCAATACATAAAGCACAATTATTAACATATTTAGAATTAACTAAAAAACATTTAGAATTACTAATTAATTTTAACGTAGCAAAATTAAAAGATGGAATCACAAGATTTGCTCTATAATCTTCGCGGAACTTTCTGTTCTCTGTGGTGAAATCTTCTTTTATCGAATGGAACTTTATGAACTTTAAAGTAAAAAAATCCGAAACCGTTTTTAAAGGAATTGTATTTGATATTAAAGTCGATCAAATTGAATATAACTCCGGTAACTTAGGAATTAGAGAAGTTATTGTGCACAACGGCGGAGCGGTTGTTGTTCCGGTTTTAGAAAATGGAAAAATAATTTTAGTTAAACAATACCGCTACCCGTTTAATGAATGGATGTATGAACTGCCCGCCGGAAAATTAGAAAAAGGTGAAGATCCTTTTGTTTGCGCGACTCGCGAGTTAACCGAAGAAACCGGTTATACTACAAATGCTATAACTCCGCTTGGAAAAATTTATACTTCTCCCGGATTTTGCAATGAAATACTTTACATTTACTTAGCTCAAAACTTAAAATCCGGTGAGCATAATAGAGAAGAAGGCGAACAGGGAATGGAAATTTATGAATTTACGTTAAGTGAAATTAATGATATGATCACTTCCGGAAAAATTGTGGACGCAAAAACAATAAGCGGAATACACTATTTTCAAAACATGAAAAAATAGTTTAACATGTTCTAACTAAACATTCATTATTTCTTCAAGATCAACTTTTTCAAGATGTTCTAATTCTTTACCTAAAAATCTATTCGCTATTTCATTAAATTTTTTCGGAACATCGCTTACATAAAATTCATGTCTGCCGATATTATGCTGATAATTTTTAATTCCTCTGCCTTCCAAATACTCATTTACTTCTACAGAAGCCGCTGAACCGGAATCAATTAATTTTACATTTTCGCCAATTACTTCTTGAATTACGTCTTTCAAAATAGGATAATGCGTGCAGCCTAAAATCAAAGTATCAATTTTCGCTTTTTTCAAATCCGCCAAATATTCTTGCGCAATTAATTTTGTCGCCGGGTGATTTATCCAGCCTTCTTCAGCAAGCGGCACAAACAGCGGACAAGCTTTTTCATATACTTCAATTGCTTTATCCATTTTATTTATTGCTTGCGAATAGGCTTTATTTGAAATTGTCGTCTCCGTTCCAATAACACCTATTTTTTTATTTTCAGTTGCCGTAATTGCCGCTTTAGCGCCAGGATTAATCATACCGATTATAGGTACATCGAACTTATTTCTTAGTTCATCTAAGGCAACGGAAGAAGCTGTATTACAAGCTACAATAATCAACTTAACATTTTTCTTTGCTAAAAATTGCGCGTCTTGAACTGAGTATTCAATAATTGTTGAGTTAGATTTTGATCCGTATGGAACTCTTGCCGTATCGCCGAAATAAATTATCTTTTCACTTGGTAAAAATGTATTAACACTTTTTACAACTGTTAAACCTCCAATACCTGAATCAAAAACTCCGATTGGATTAGTTTTGTTCATAAAATTCATAAAAATTTATAATCCCTTAATTTCTGTAATTAATTCCGATCTGATAAATTCAAACTCGCTCTTTCGCAATTTTTGTCCGTTGTTTTTAAGGACATAAAATACGTCAATAATTCCATCAAGTTTGGTAACAATCTTGGCGAATGTAACCGCTAATCCAAGTTCGGCAAGCTTGTTTGTAATAGTATAAAGCAATCCTATCTTATCCGGCGAATGAACTTCGATAATTGAAAAGTTGTATTGATTTTCGAAATCGACAAAAATATTTTTGGAATGAGTGCCTGAAGCGTTTAATATTCTTTTCCACTTTTGCTTAACTCTGTCAAATTCTTTATCTATCTTCAATTCATTTAAAATTGCCGATTTTAAATCTTTCTCAATTTTTTGATAACGAGAATTTTCAACAACGGAATTTGATCTAAAATCGGTTACGCTGAAACTATCAATAACTGTTCCGTCTTTTCTTGTAAAGATCCTCGCGTCGTGAATGTTCAGATCGTTTATTGCCAAAGCGCCGCAAAGCCTCGCGAGTAATGCATCGGAATCTTTTGTTAAAATTGTAATGTTTGTATAATTTTCGCTTTCCTTAAAAAATACTGAAACCTTTGAACCTTTTTCAATTTCTTCAATATGCTGATTTATTTCGTCTTCGGTAAAATGAAAGACATATCCCAAATCATCAACTTGGTCAAGATGTTCCGTCATTACTGCATTATCATTAAAGTTATCGTTTATCAATTGGAATGACCTGGCGCTCATTAATTCTTCGCCGGAAACTTGTTCCATCAGCATTGATTTTGCTTTAAGGTATAATTCATTCAGAAGATCGGCTTTCCATTTTGTCCAAACCTGCGGATTAACCGCCGATAGATCAGCATAAGTTAAAATATATAAATAATCCAATGATCTGACAGAATGAAATATGGAGATAAAATTATCTAAAGTTGCGGGATCGTTCAAATCTCTTCTGAAAGCGATTTGTTCCATTGTTAGATGATGTCTTATTAAAAACTGAACGAATAGAATTTCATTTTGTCCATAACCCAAATTCTGCATTATGCTGTTTGCAATCTCCGCTCCAATAATTTCATGACCGGCAACACTTATTGGTTTGCCGATATCATGCAGAAGTGTAGCAAGGTATAAAAGATCTTTTGATTGAATGGTTTTGTATATTCTTGAAATATGGTTGTCTTCGTTACTTAAGTTCTCAATATTTTGCAAAGCTACCAAAGTATGTTCATCGGCGGTATAGCAATGATATACTCCGGGTTGAAAAAATCCATTTAAACTTTTGAATTCCGGCAGAACCACATCCAAGAAACTAAATTCATTCATCGAAGATAATGTTTTTGCTACATTAGCCGGAAGTTTAAGTAGTTCTCTAAAAAACACAGAAGAAGTTACTTCCGGAATTTGAGTTTCTTCTATCAAGTGAATACTTTCAATAATCAATGAACGGAGATTAAGTTCAAATAATGCGTCGTGAACGGCGCGGTAATAAAAGGCGCGCATAATTTCAGAAATGTTTAAAACTCTATCTCCTTTAAAAATTAAAACATTTCCCTTTACTTCAAAATCATCGTCAAGATCAATTGATAAAAAGTCGGATATCGTTGTTGCGTATGCCTGCTTGTATCTTTTCATCATTGTTTTTGAAAAGCGGTTAAGAATTGTGGATGCCTTAAAATAACTGTACATAAACTCTTTCCAGTCATTTTTTTTATACCCTAATCTTTCGGCAATCTGTTCCTGCTGTTCAAACTCCAATCTGTCGTTTTTTCGTCCTTCAACAAGGTGAAGATGATTTCTTGCATTTAAAATTGTCTGGTAACTTTCGAATAGCCTTTTGTAAGCTTTTCTGTTTATTGTACCATTTTCCAAAATTGTTTTAAGAAAAATTTCTGTGTGAGTTATTTCATCTTGGTTGGATAGCAGAACATTATTTTTAATAGAATACATCCATTCAACACAATGAATGTCTCTTAATCCGCCGCCTGTAAATTTAACGTTAGGTTCTAATACTTTTGGTGAACTTCCGTATTTCTGATATCGCTGCACAACATCTTCAAAAAGATCAAAAATTAATTGTTTCTTATCGGTTTTTTCAATTACTTCAAAAACCTTTTTATTCCAATCATCATACAATAGTTTGCTTCCAATTAAAAAACGCGTTTCAAAAAACTGAGTAAACGCGTGAAGATCTTCGTTCATAAATTTTTGAATATCGCTAAAGGTTCTAACAGTATGCGAGACTTCAATTCCTGTATCCCAAAGTTTTGTAACTGCTTCCCTAATATTTTGTTCGTGAGTTTCGGTTTTGGGAATAATAAACATTAAGTCGATATCCGAAAACGGTGATAATTCTCTTCTGCTGAAACCGCCGGCGGCAACCATAACGCAATCAACGGATTTTGGTTTAATAGTTCTTAAAATATATTCTTCAACTAGTAAACTGTAACGGACACAGAATTTGTAAGAATTTTTGAGTAACTCTTCGTCGTTGAAAAGCCGATTTCTATTTGTTAAAAATTGTTCCCGCAAATTTTCCATAATTTGAAAAATTATTTTTATAAACGCTGATTTACATTATTCTAATTTTTTAATTGATAATAATAATAAAAAAATATCCCGCAAACTATTTAAGTTGAGCCTGCGGGATTAAATTCAAAATAATGCTGAAATTATTCAAAAAATTACATCTAACTATTTAGATTTAGTGTTATTCATTATTTAATAAAATCATAAGTAATTCGGCATTTTAAATATTCAAGAATTCATTTTACATTTTTTTAAATTTGGCTTGAAAAAATCTCAAGTATTTAGGTTCATATACCATTTTCAAACCCTTAATCGATTTCCTATTTTGGAATACGCTTACAATCGATTCAACCGTAACATCAATATGAGCTTGAGTATAAACTCTGCGCGGGAAAGTACACCTAACTAATTCTAAGTTGGGATAATTATTTTTTCCCGTTGCTTTATTTCTTCCGGCAGACACAATTCCTCTTTCCATTGTTCTTACTCCGGAATCAGTGTAAATTTCCGCGGCTAATGTTTGAGCCGGAAATTGATCTTGTTTCAAATGTGAAAGAATTTTTTTGGCATTTAAAAATATTGCGTGTCCTCCAATTGGTTTTACAAACGGAACTCCGTATTTAGCAAGCTCTTCGCCAAAATATCTTATCTGTCCAATTCTTGCGTGAATATTATTGTAATCAACCATTTCCTCAATGCCTATTGCCATTGCTTCCATATCTCTGCCTGCCAATCCTCCGTAGGTGTGAAGACCTTCATAAATTACAACCATGTTTCTAGCTTCTTCATAGAACTTTTTATTTCTAGTCGCAATAATTCCGCCAATGTTAACCATCAAATCTTTTTTCGCACTTACCCAAATCCCTTCAAAGTATGAACACATTTCCAATAAAATTTGTGCAATTGTTTTAGTTTTATATCCTTTTTCTCTTTCTTGAATAAAATATGCATTTTCAGTAGCGCGCGTCGCGTCAAACCAAAGCTGAATTCCATTTTTATCGCATACTTGCTTCACTTCTTTTAAGTTTTTCATCGAAAATGGCTGACCCCCAGCCATGTTAACTGGTCCTGCCATACTAACATAAGGAATCTTTTTTGCGCCGACTTTTTTAATTAAATTCTGCAATTTTTGAATATCAATATTTCCTTTGAAAGGATGTTCTATATCGGGATCATGCGCTTCGTCAATAATTACGTCAATAAAAGTCGCGCCGGCTAATTCTTGATGAAGTCTGGTTGTTGTAAAGTACATATTACCGGGAATAAAATCTCCCGGCTGAATTAATATTTTGGAAATCATATGTTCGGCGGCTCTTCCTTGATGGGTAGGTACAAAGTAAGGCATACCGTAATATTTTTTAATATTATCCCATAGATAATAAAAATTTTTACTGCCGGCATAAGCTTCATCGCCAATCATCATTCCCGCCCATTGTCTATCGCTCATTGCGTTTGTTCCGCTGTCGGTCAATAGATCAATATAAACATCTTCAGATTTTAAAAGGAATGTATTGTAGCCGGCTTCTCTAATTGCTTTTTCGCGTTCGGCTTTAGTTGTCATTTTTAATGGTTCAACAACCTTAATTTTAAAAGGCTCTGCCCAACTTCTTTTTGTTATTTGTTTCTTAATCATTTTAATCTCCTTTAATTTATATTAATGAATTTATTAAATGAATTAAGAATATCTATAACATTGCCATATACTTATAAAGTAGTAGTTTTTTTTGTTTGAAATAGGACAAGTAAGAAAGAAGCAGAGTCAGAAAAAATCTGACTCTATAAAACAAATCGATTTGAATTTTACTATTTGCTGTATTTATAAATTTTATTAACACAAGTAATTTAATTTAGACTGCTGATTTCGCCTTCTTTTTCATATTCTACTTCAATAACAGAAGAAATTCCTCCGCGTGTGTTAAATTCGGCTCTAACTTTCATATATCTTGGTTTACAAACTGATACTAAATCATCCAGAATTCTGTTTGTTACGCTTTCAAAATAAATTCCGTCGTTTCTAAATGAATTGAGATAAAATTTATAAGATTTTAATTCAATACAAAGTTTATTGGGAATATACTCGAGTATAATTGTAGCAAAATCAGGCTGACCTGTTTTGGGGCAAACAGATGTAAATTCCGGAGCCGTATGTTCTATTACATAATCTCTGTCATGATACTCATTTTCAAATGTTTCTAATATTTTTCTTTTATTCTGCATTTAATATCCTTTAGTTTTCTTTATAGTTTGGAATTTCTTTATATGGGATTGGGTCAACAATATTTAAACTTTGAAAACCACGTAAGCGTAATGCGCAGCTATCGCAAATGCCGCAGGCTTCCTCACCGTTACTGTAGCATGACCATGTCAATTCCAGCGGAGCTTTTAAATCCAATCCCAATTTTATAATTTCCTTTTTTGTTAAATGAATTATCGGAGTTTCAATTTTAATTCGTGTTTCCGGTTTGGTTCCCAAATTTGCGGTTTGTTCAAATGATTTAAAGAATTCAGGTCTGCAATCCGGGTAACCCGAAGAATCCTCAAACACCGCACCAATAAAAATACTTTTTGCGCCAATTACCTCTGCCCAGCTTACACATGCAGATAAAATATTTGCGTTTCTAAAAGGGACATATGATGTCGGTACTTCTTTATTATTTAAATTTGCTTTTGAAATTTCCATTGTTTTATCGGTAAGCGATGAGCCGCCGATTTTTTGAAAATGTGAAAAATCAAAAACTAATTTTTTGTTTACCTTATAGTAGTCAGCAATTTTGTGAAATGACTGCAGCTCTCTTGATTCTGTTTTTTGTCCATAATTTATATGAACCAAAGCCAATTCATATTCTTGATTTGCAATTGCGGTAGTTACACAACTGTCCAATCCGCCGCTTACAGCTACAACGGCAAGTTCTTTATCCATTTTTTCTCATCAAAAAATTTTCGAATTATAAATATAGTCAATTATTTTATTTTCTTAACCTTTATATTGCCTTTAATCCTTTGATTGCGTAATTGCATTTTACTAACTTTTTATAATTTTTCTGTGCTATAATTTTCAGCAGCAAAATTCATTTAGAAAAATTGTATTTATAAAATCGTTTTTACGCCAATTATTGGAATTGGTTTTTGTACTATTTTTTTATAAGATATAACCATACAAAAGTAATTTATTGTTACGTAGAGAAAAATATGGAATTTTATGAATTACATCCGGTTAATCCTCAGTTAAGATATATTAACAAAGCTGTAGAAGTTTTAAAAGACGGCGGCGTAATAATATATCCTACTGATACCGTTTATGGTTTAGGCTGCGATATTTTTAATAAAGAAGCAGTTGAAAGGATTTATACAATTAAAAATGAAACAGAAACAAAACTATTCAGTTTTTTATGTTCCGATTTAAAAGATATTTCTAAATATGCCAAGGTTTCTGATTTTGCATACAGAGCGATGAAAAAACTAATTCCCGGTCCTTACACTTTTGTATTGCAGGCTTCTAAAGAAGTTCCGAAATTATTATGGACAAAAAGAAAAACGGTTGGAATTCGTGTACCGGATAATAACATTGCAAGAACTTTGGCTCATGAATTAGGAAATCCAATTATCAGCACAAGCGCAACTACCAGAAAAGGTGAATTAATTTACGATCCTTTAGAAATTAAAACAATTTTTAACAACAGTGTGGATTTAATGCTTTCTATGGGCGCGTTGAACGGAGTCCCATCAAGCATAATAGATTTAAGCGGTGATACAGTTGAAATTGTTAGAGAAGGTTCGGGAGATTTAAGTTTTTTTAATTGAAATTTTGCCCAATTTACTTCATATATTTTAGATATAAGTATATATTTTTCTTATATTTTTTAAATCGTAAGACATTCTTTATAATTTGACAGTCCAATAATTATCAAATTCTACCAGAGTATTATTATGGAAAATATTTTTGTAAATACATTTACCATTTTTATGGGATTTTTTGCAATTATGAATCCGATTGCAAATGTACCGATTTTTATTTCACTGACAAATAATGATGATAAAAAATCGAAGAAAATAATTGCATTCCGTTCCCTGCTGATTTCATTTTTAATTATTGTTGTTTTTTCTATCACCGGAAAAATAATATTTGAAATGTTTTCAATAACAATGTTCGCATTTCGCATAACCGGCGGTATAATCGTATTTATTATCGGTTATCATATGCTGCAGGGAAATAATTCCAGCGTTCATCACTTAACCGATGAAGAAAACAACAAATGTATTGACGATCAGTTAAGCGTTGCAATTTCTCCTTTGGCAATGCCTATATTAGCCGGACCGGGCACAATAGCTACAGCAATGAATTTTTCCGCAAACGGAAATATTATTCAAATGATAATTACAATTTCCGCGTTTGGGTTTCTTTGCGTAATTACTTATTTACTATTTGTTTCAAGCGAAAAACTTACAAAATTTATTAGTGCCGGTATTTTTAGGAATGATTACAAGAATGATGAGTTTAATACTTGCGGTTATTGGTGTTCAAATGTTAATTGCTGGAATTAAAGGAGCGTTTAATATTATTTAATTTTATTTCAGTTTTTAATTAAAATAATAGATGAATATTATAATGAATTATGATCAAAAATCTTTATTATTAAGCTTGATGAAAAGTTCCAAAACTGCGTCATTGGGAACATGCAAGGAAAATCAGCCTTACGTTTCACTAACGCCTTATTCATGCAAAGAAAATTTTACGGAATTTTATATTCATATCAGTAAACTCGCAGTTCATACAAAAAATATTACTGATAACAGCAAAGTAAGTTTAATGATCAGTCAATCGGAAGATACGAATACAAACCCGCTTTCACTCGCTCGTGTTACACTTACCGGAAATGCCTTGGAAGTAGGTAGAGCCGATATAAACTATAACTCAATTAAAGAAAATTATTTGAAAAAATACCCTACTGCCGAATTGCTTTTCAATTTGGATGATTTTCACATTTACAAAATCGAAATAGAGCATGGACGATATATCGCGGGCTTTGCAAATACTTTTAATTTAACAAAACAAAGTTTGGAATCATTGGAAAAATGAATCGAACAATATTTTTGCAACCCGGTTTTTGTTTTTATTCTGATTTAATCAGAATAAAAACTGAATATCATTACTGAAAACATTTGTTTATATTTTCTTCAGATTAAATCTTTTTCTCTCGTTTGTATCAAGATATAATTTTCTCATCCTAATTGATTTTGGCGTTACTTCAACTAATTCGTCATCCTTAATATATTCAAGCGCTTCTTCCAAAGTAAATTTAATTGAAGGAGCAATTTTTGCGGCTTTATCAGATCCAGATGCTCTCATGTTGGTCAATTTTTTTCCGCGCTGAACATGAACTTCTATATCGTTATCTTTATTGTATTCGCCAACAATTTGCCCTTGATAAATTAAATCGCCCGGATCGATAAAAAACTTTCCTCTGTCCTGCAGAGAGTCGATTGCATAAGCCGTTGCTTGTCCTTCATGCATTGAAATTAATACTCCGTTTTGCCTATGAGCAATTGATCCTTTAAAAAATTCATATTGATAAAATCTGTGATGCATAATTCCTTCGCCGGAAGTAACGGTTAAAACTTTATTTCTTAATCCCATTAAACCTCTTGATGGAATATGAAATTCAAGTTTTGTTAAACTTCCTTTCTGCTCCATTTTTACGAGTTCGCCGCGTTTTTGTCCGACCAGTTCAATTACTTTTCCAACAGATTCGCTCGGAACATCAATAACTAAAATTTCAATAGGTTCGGCTTTTTTGCCATCAATTTCTTTGTAAATAACTTTTGGAGGACCAATAGCCAATTCGTAACCTTCTCTTCTCATATTTTCAATTAAAATTGAAAGATGGAGAATTCCTCTTCCGGATACTTTCAAAGTATCCGGCGAACCGGTTTCATGAACTTGCAATGCAACATTCTGCTGAAGTTCTTTTTGTAACCTTTCATGTAAATGCCTTGATGTTACATATTTTCCTTCTTTTCCATAAAAAGGAGATGTATTTACGGTAAAGTTCATACTAATAGTTGGCTCATCAATAGAAATAATTGGAAGCGGTTCTGGATTTTCGCTATCAGCAATTGTATCACCAATGTCAATATCTTCAATACCTACAATTGCACAAATATCTCCAGCTAATACTTCCTCAACTTCAATTCTTTCCAAACCTTCAAACAGAAATATTTGTTTAATGGAAATTTTATGAATTGTTCCGTTTCTTTTAATAACGCTTAAGGGATCTCCTTTTCTTAATACTCCCCTGAAAACTCTGCCAATTCCAATCCTTCCTACATAATCATTATAATCCAATGTTGTTACTTGCATTTGAACATGACCATTATCAAAAATAGGCTGGGGTATTTTATCTACAATAGTTTCAAGAAGCGGGACTAAATCTTTGCGTTCGTCATTTAAATCTATTACTCCCCATCCGTCTCTTCCGCTTGCGTAAATTATCGGAAAATCAAGTTGATTTTCATCAGCATCTAAATCAATGAATAGATCATATATCTCATCAAGCACTTCTGAAGGTCTGTTATCAGGTCTATCTATCTTATTGATTACAACAATTGGTTTTAAATGAAGATGCAACGCTTTTTCCAATACAAACCTTGTCTGAGGCATTGGTCCTTCAAAAGAATCAACAAGAAGCAATACTCCATCCGCCATTTTTAAAACACGTTCAACTTCACCGCCAAAATCAGAGTGACCGGGAGTATCAATCAAATTGATTTTTATATCTTTATAAGGTATACTTATATTTTTTGCGAGAATTGTAATTCCTCGTTCACGTTCCAAATCGTTTGAATCTAAAAATTGGGCTTGAACGACTTGATTTTTCCTAAAGACATTTCCTTGTTTTAATAATTGATCGACCAAAGTAGTTTTTCCATGGTCAACATGCGCTATTATTGCAATATTTCTTAACTTTTTCAAATAATACCTTTTTTAATGGAATTGAAAGATACTGAAAATTATAAAATAAGTGTTTGACGAACAGATTTTGTTTTCCGCAGATTAAATGAATTTTTACTTGTAAAACTATTAGCCAAAATTTTTACCGGCTGCAAGTGTAAATAAAATAAATCATTTATCCAAATATTTATAAATTCTAACTTAATATTCGTTACTTTTACAGTTGATTTAAAAATATTTAGGAGTTTTAAAAATTTATATGAAGTCATTTATTGAGTTAGGTGTTGATAGTAATATTGTAAAAGCATTAGAAGAGTTAGGATTTCAGTCTCCTATGCCGGTGCAAGAAGAAGTAATACCGCATTTAATTAAAAATAACCCAAAAGATCTTGTTGTTCTTGCTCAAACCGGAACCGGTAAAACTGCCGCATTTGGCATCCCAATAATTCAAAATTCTAAAGGAAAAGCTAGCAAAGTACAACATTTAATTTTAAGTCCTACAAGAGAATTATGTCTGCAAATTGCCGATGATTTAAAGGACTATTCACTGTATTCTGAAAACGTAAAGATTGCCGCAGTGTTTGGCGGATCAAGTATTGAAAAACAAATTTCGGCAATTAAGAGCGGGGTTCATATTGTTTCTGCAACTCCGGGAAGACTTGTTGATTTAATTAACAGAAATGTTGTTGACTTATCTAAAGTGAAAACCGTTGTTTTAGATGAAGCAGATGAAATGTTAAATATGGGATTTAGAGAAGAGCTGGACGCTATAATTAACCAGACATCCAAAGAGCGGAATACATTACTTTTTTCAGCTACAATGCCAAATGAAGTTTTTCAGCTTTCTAAAAAATATATGTCCAATGCAGAAGAAATTACAATTGGCAGAAAAAATATTGGGGCGGAAAATGTAAGTCATAAAATTTATTTTGTTCATTCAAAGGACAGATATTTGGCGTTAAAACGAATTGTTGATTTTCATCCGGAAGTTTATGGAATTATTTTTTGCCGAACCAGAAATGAAACACAGGAAATTGCGGATAAATTAATTCAAGACGGATATAATGCCGATTCGCTCCACGGAGATTTGTCTCAAGCACAGCGCGATATTGTAATGAATAAATTTAGAATCAAACATTTAAAGCTGCTGGTGGCCACAGATGTTGCCGCGAGGGGTTTAGACGTTGATGATCTTACTCATGTAATAAATTATAATCTACCTGATGAATTGGAAATTTATACACATAGAAGCGGAAGAACAGGAAGAGCCGGTAAATCAGGCAGTTCTATAGTTATTGCTAATTTAAAAGAAAAGCACAAAATTGGCATGATCGAAAAACAGCTCGGTAAAAAATTCGAAGTTTTAGAAGTTCCTCTAGGCAAGGAAATCTGCCAAAAGCAGCTTTTCCACCTTATTGATAGAATGGAAAAAGTTACCGTTGATCATACGCAAATTGATGAATTCCTTCCTCAAATAATTAAAAAGTTAGAATGGCTTGACCGAGAAGAATTAATTAAAAAATTCGTTTCGGTAGAGTTTAACAGATTTGTTGAATATTATAAAAATTTACCGGATTTAAATAAACCGGATAAAAAATTTGGTGAAGGCAGAAACAGTAAATCCAATAACCAAATGGCAAGATTTTTTATTAACCTTGGTAAAAAAGATAAATTAAAACCAACTGATATTATTGGAATTATAAAAGATAACTCCGGCAACAAGGAAATTGAAATTGGCGAAATTCAAATCAAAGAAACGTTTTCGTTTTTTGAAACCGAATCTGAATTTCAAGATATTTTAGTTAAAAATACATCCGGAAGAGATTATAGAGGAAGAAAAATCAACTTAGAAATTGCTTCGCAAAAGAAAAGCGACAGCGCAAATTCCGGCAAAAGGTTCAGAAAAGACAAAAATGAAAAGAGTGAAAGGTTTGAAAGAAAATCTTCAGAAAAATTCATTTCGGGCAAGAGTAGAAAACATTCCGAAAAAAATGACTCAAAATTGAAAAGAAAAAAGCGGAAATAATAAAAATTTTCCTGCTAATTCAAACTAAAATTACATATGTATTTTTAGTTTGAGTTTCAATTTATATTTATTTCAAAAGAGTAAAATGTCCTATTTTTATTTCAAAATCGAAGTTTTTGAATTGTGAATTAAAAGTAAAAAAAAATCAGTACGAATTGTCTTTTTTTTATTTATCTTTAGTTCTAGATAATTAATTTAAACAACTCTTTTTAATCATCCACAATTTATTAAGAAAGTGAAGGCTGTAAATCAAATTAGTATTTCAGAAAAACTTATTTGTTTTCATTGCGGTGAAGAATGCAGTGATAATGAAATAAAAATAAACGAAAAAGTTTTTTGCTGCAACGGTTGTAAAACCGTTTACGAACTATTGGATGCAAACGACCTCTGCACTTATTATTCTATTGACGAAAACCCCGGTCTAACACAAAAAAATGATATAAAGAAAAACTTCGATTTTCTCGACGATTCTGATCTTAAAGAAAAACTTATAGATTTTACTGATGGAAAAATAACAAGTATAACTTTCAGTATTCCTCAGGTTCATTGCAGTTCATGTATTTGGATATTGGAAAATCTTTATAAAATGGATTCGGGAATTATTCATTCGGAGGCCAATTTCTTAAAGAAAATTGTCTCAATAAAATTTGATGAATCTAAAACAAGTCTTAAGAAAATAGTAATTCTGCTTGACTCCATTGGCTACCAACCGGATTTGAACCTTGCTGAAAAAGAAGTTGAAAAGTCGGCTATAATAAATAAAAAGTTGTGGTATAAAATTGGCGTTGCGGGTTTTGCCGCCGGTAATATAATGCTTTTTAGTTTTCCCGAATATCTTTCTTTAAACGAAATTACAACCGATAGCGTAAAACCGGTTTTTAGTTATTTAAATGTTTTATTTGCGCTTCCAGTATTTTTCTACAGCGCGAGCGATTATTTTATTTCCGCATATAAGGGTTTACGAAAAAAAATTGTAAATATTGATGTTCCTATTTCAATTGGAATTATAGTTCTTTTTTTAAGAAGCCTATACGAAATTTTTTCGAGAACCGGCGCCGGATATTTGGATTCAATGACAGCGCTAGTATTTTTTATGATTGTTGGAAAAATGTTTCAAAGCAAAACCTACGCCGCCTTAAATTTTGAAAGGAATTATAAATCCTACTTTCCTATTGCTGTAACAATATTGAAGAATAAAATTGAAACCACAAAACCGGTGGAAAAATTAGAAGTTAAAGACAGAATAATTATTAAAAACGGCGAGCTGATTCCCGCTGATTCTGTGTTGATTAATGGAAATGCGTTTATTGATTACAGCTTTGTTACCGGTGAATCAAATCCGGTAGAAAAGGTAAACGGAGATTTGATTTATGCTGGCGGAAGGCAAGTCGGCGGCGCGATTGAAGTTGAAATAATTAAAGAAGTCTCACAAAGCTATTTAACGCAGCTTTGGAATAACAAAACATTTCAAAAAGAAGACGACAGCAGAATTGACGCATTTGTTAATATTGTAAGTAAATATTTTACGATTGTTATACTTTTTATAGCAGCATCCGCAGCATTTTATTGGTTACCAATTAATAAATCAATAGCATTTAATTCATTGACTGCGGTTTTGATAATTGCTTGCCCATGCGCTTTGGCGCTTTCTACACCATTTACCTTGGGAAACAGTTTAAGAATTTTCGGAAGAAATAAATTTTATTTGAAAAGCACTCATGTTATTGAAAAATTATCTAAGATAACTTCAATTGTTTTCGATAAAACCGGAACAATTACTGAAACTCAAAATGCAAATGTTGAATTTATAGGTGATAATCTTTCCGAGTTTGAAATAAAATTGGTAAAATCTCTAGTACATAATTCTTCGCATCCGCTTAGCAAGAATATTTTTAGAATTTTTCCTAATGCGGAATTGTTTAAAATTTTTGAATATCAGGAAATTCCCGGACAAGGAATTTCTGCAATAATTGACGGCATAAAAGTTCAGATCGGATCAAAAGTTTACGTCTCAGAGACTAAAGAAAAAGTTGAAAACAATTTAAGCACAAAAGTATTTTTAGCTTTTGACGATATGGTTCGAGGATTCTTTAAAATTTCTAATTCGTATAGAGAAAATCTAAAAGAAGTAATTTCCGCATTACAAAACGATTACAAGTTATCTTTACTTTCGGGAGACAATGATAGCGAAAGAAAATTACTTACCGATTATTTTAACCTCGAAACCGAAATGTTGTTTAAGCAGTCTCCTTTCGATAAATTAAAATGTATAGAAAAAATGCAGGAAAACGGCGAACAAGTTTTAATGATTGGAGACGGATTAAACGATGCAGGCGCACTTAAAAAAAGTAATGTGGGAATTTCGATTGCGGAAAATATCAATAATTTTTCACCCGCCTGCGATGGGATATTGGATTCTCAATCATTTAATAAATTGGATGATTTTATAAAGTTCTCAAAGACGAGTAAAAATATTATTATTATTAGTTTTATAATTTCTTTTTTTTATAATGTAATTGGGTTAAGCTTTGCCGTTCAAGGAAAACTTTCACCCGTTGTTTCAGCAATATTGATGCCTTTAAGTTCCATTTCTGTAGTTGCTTTTGCTACATTAACTACAAATTTAATGGCGAAAAGGAGGAATTTGTTGTAATGAATGTAATATTTGTTTTAATAGCCTTCAGTTCTTTTGTTGCTTTAATTTTTTTAGCGGCATATATCTGGTCGGTTAAAACCGGTCAATATGATGATAATTATACACCATCTGTAAGAGTTTTATTTGATAATGAGGTAAGAAAAAATGACCAAGAAAAGACTAAAGATGAAATAAATTGAAATAGATTCTATCTAATTAACCATATAAGGAGCCTCTTTTATGAATGTTGAAAAATTCAACTATGACAACCAGATAGTTAAGATGTTTTTGATAGCCACGGTTGTTTGGGGAGTTGTTGGACTTCTTGCGGGATTGTGGATTGCAATTCTGCTTTACGTCCCTGATCTAAATTTTGGAATATCATACACTACTTTCGGGCGTCTGCGACCTTTACACACGAATGCTGCTATTTTTGCATTTGTAGGTAATGCAATTTTTACCGGCGTTTATTATTCTTTACAACGTATTACAAAAGCAAGAATGTTTAGTGATATTCTGGGGAGAATTAATTTTTGGGGATGGCAATTAATAATTGTTCTTGCTGCAGTTACTTTGGTCAGCGGTATTACAACTTCTAAAGAATACGCAGAACTTGAATGGCCTATTGATATTTTAATTGCCTTGGTTTGGGTTGTTTTTGGCGTAAACATGATTGGAACTTTAATAAAAAGAAGAGAAAAACACATTTATGTTGCTGCTTGGTTTTATATTTCCACTTTTGTTACGGTTGCCGTTTTACACATTGGAAATTCAATTGAACTTCCTGTTACCTTCTTAAAAAGTTATCCTGTATATGCAGGAATTCAAGATGCGCTTGTTCAATGGTGGTATGGTCATAACGCGGTTGCATTTTTCTTAACCACTCCATTTTTAGGTTTAATGTATTATTTCTTACCCAAAGCTGCAAATAGACCTATTTTCTCTTACAAATTGTCCATTTTGCATTTTTGGACTTTAATTTTCATTTACATTTGGGCTGGACCTCATCATTTATTGTATTCGGCGGTTCCAAACTGGGCACAATCACTCGGAACTGTTTTTTCAATTATGTTATGGATGCCTTCTTGGGGCGGAATGTTAAACGGGCTTTTAACATTAAGAGGCGCGTGGGATAGAGTTAGAGATAATCCGGTACTTAAATTTTTTGTTGTCGGCGTTACAGCTTATGGAATGTCAACATTTGAAGGACCAATGCTTTCTCTTAAAAACGTAAATGCTTTAGCGCATTTTACAGATTGGATTGTTGCTCACGTTCATGTTGGTACTCTAGGCTGGAACGGTTTTATGACATTTGGAATGTTATATTGGCTCGTTCCAAAGATGTGGAAAACAGAATTATATTCTAAAAAATTAGCCAACGCACATTTTTGGATTGGTACTTTAGGAATTGTTGTTTGGGTTATTCCAATGTGGTGGGCAGGTATTACACAATCACTTATGTGGAAAGAATTTACTCCGCTTGGTTTATTGAAATATCCAAATTTCTTGGAAACAGTATTGCAAATTGTACCAATGTATATTATTAGATCGCTTGGCGGCGCTTTATATATTACCGGATTGTTTATTGCAGTTTATAATTTAGTAAAAACAATGAAACAAGGTTCATTTGAACCAAACGAAGCTGCAGAAGCCGCACCGCGCGGAGCAATGACTGAACAATTAAAATATGGTATGATTCACAGATATCTTGAATCAAAAGCAGTATTATTTACAGTACTTGCGTTATTAGCCATAATTGTTGGCGGAATTATTGAAATTGTTCCTACATATTTAATCAAATCAAACATACCAACAATTGCATCTGTTAAACCTTATACTCCGTTAGAATTAGAAGGAAGAGATGTTTACATTAAAGAAGCTTGCAACAGTTGTCATTCTCAATTGGTAAGACCTTTTAGATCTGAAGTTGAAAGATACGGCGATTATTCTAAAGCAGGTGAATTTGTTTATGATCATCCATTTTTATGGGGATCAAAAAGAACAGGTCCAGATCTGCATAGAGTCGGCGGAAAATATTCAAACATGTGGCATTATCTGCATATGGAAAATCCAAGATCTATGTCGCCCGGTTCTATTATGCCAAGGTACCCATGGTTGTTGGAGAATAAATTAAATGATTCACATCTGGAAGCAAAAATTTCTGCAATGCGAACATTAGGTGTTCCATATCCCGAAGGTTTTGAATCGCAAGCAAAAGCTGAATTAACACAGCAGGCTCAAAAAATTGCCGATGATCTGCTTGATAATGGAATTGTTGTTGAACCGGATAGAGAAATAGTGGCTTTAATCGCATATCTGCAGCGCTTAGGTACAGATATTAAAGCTGAAGTTGCTCAAAAATAAATAGGTGAAAATAATGAAATTTTCTAATTACTTGAGCTCAATTGAAAATGTAGGAATTTATCCGGTTTTGACATTGATACTTTTCTTTGCAGTTTTTGTTGGGGCATTAATCTGGATTTATACTAGAGATAAAGATTATATATCAAAATTAGAAAACATTCCTTTAGATAATGACAATTTTTCAAATAATAAAGAGAACAAAAATGAAATTGATTAAAAAATTAAAAACGCTGGCTGTACTGTTTTTGTTGTTCATTATTAGCTCACCTGTTATTGCGCAAACCGAAGCCAATACAGAAAGTGAGCTCGGATCAATTATAAAAATAATGGTAGCAGTTACGGCATTCTTAGTTGCGGTAATTATGTGGTTGATCTTAGTTTATTCGGAAAAAGGTGATGTGGTGCAGGAATCGGGCTTTAAAAAATTTATGCATATGCTGAGCCAAAGACCAAATATTACAGATGAACAAAAACTTCTTTTAGACCATGATTTTGACGGTATTAAAGAATTAAACAATAAGATTCCGCCGTGGTTTATGGCAATTTTCTATGGAACATTAATTTGGGGAACCATCTATTTGGTTGATTACCATATTCTCGGTTCCGGAAATGTTCAAGAAGATGAATATACAAATGAAGTTCAAGTTGCGGCAATGGAAAGAGAAATACTAAACAAGTCTGGAAAACTCTTAAACGAAGATAATGTTACCGTTGCTACAGATGCCGCCGCTTTGGCAAATGGCAAACAAACATTTATTAAAAATTGCGCTGCTTGTCATGGTCAAAACGGTGAAGGTTTAGTTGGACCAAATTTTACCGACGATTATTGGCTGCATGGTAACAAAATAAACGATCTATTTAAAACAATAAAATATGGTGTTCCTGCTAAAGGTATGATCAGCTGGCAGGCGCAACTCGATCCAAATCAAATGCAAGAAGTTGCAAGCTACATTTTATCCTTAAGAGGATCAAATCCTCCAAACCAGAAGGAGCCGCAAGGAACGCTTTATACATATTGAGCGCAATATATCTGATTTTCAATCTAACCCTAATAGTATAAATATTATTATTAGGGTTTTTTATTTTCAAAAAATGTCTTAAGTTTTATTTGCAAAATATTATTTTATAGTATAAAAAAACGTGAACCGATGAATACTTCAACCCAAACACCTGACCAAGAAGAGTTTAGAGATCATTTAGCAACCGTAACTGAAGAAGGAAAAAGAATTTGGATCTATCCAAAAAAACCTTCTGGCAATTTTCACAAATATAGAGTCATTGTTGCGATATTGCTTTTAGTCGTTTTATTTTTTGTTCCTCTTATAAAAGTTAACGGACATCCGCTTATGTTGTTGGATATTTTAGGAAGAAAATTTATATTATTTGGCATCTCATTCGGTCCGCATGACTTTCACCTATTTGCCCTTACAATTATAGGATTCATAATTTCAATCTTTTTATTTACAGTTGTTTACGGAAGGATTTTCTGCGGATGGATTTGCCCACAGACAATTTTTATGGAAATGGTTTTTCGAAAAGTCGAGTATCTAATTGAAGGCGATGCAAATAAACAAAAAGCATTGAATAATCAGCCATGGAACGGTGAAAAAATATTTAAGAAAACATTTAAGCAGATCATTTTTTTTCTACTGGCTTTTCTAATTGCGAATGCTTTGTTAGCATGGGTTATTGGTATTGATTCATTAGTTGAATTAGTTAGTAAACCTATTTCAGATGTATTCGGAAGATTTGTTGCAATGATGCTCTTTACAGGCGCAACTTATTTTATGGGCGCATATTTCAGAGAACAGGTTTGTACTATGATTTGTCCTTATGGAAGACTGCAAGGCGTAATGCTTGATCCAAATTCCATAGTTATTCATTATGACTATAAAAGAGGTGAACCAAGAGGTAAAATCAAAAAAAACGAAGAACAAAATTTGGGAGATTGTGTCGATTGCCATCTTTGTGTTGATGTTTGTCCAACCGGCATTGATATTAGGAACGGTACTCAGTTAGAATGCATAAACTGCACAGCTTGTATTGATGCTTGTAATGATGTTATGTTAAAAGTTAAACGTCCTGCCGGATTGATCCGTTATGCGTCTAAAAATGAAATAGAAACCGGAACGAGAAAAATTTTCACTCCTAAAGCAATTGGTTATACGGTAGTATTATTTATACTGTTTTCTTTGATTGGATTTCTGCTTTCCACCAGGTCCGATTTTGAACTATCCATAGTAAGAACTGCCGGTTTAATGGCCCAAGAACAGCCCGGAGATAAACTTAGTAATTTATACGATGTTAAAATAATTAATAAAACCTTTAATACTATACCCGCCACTTTGGAATTGCGAAATATGGAAGGTGAAGTTAAATTAGTTGCAGGTGATTTAAATACCGAACCTCAAGGAATTTCGGAAGGAAAAGTTTTTGTAATTATTCCAAAAGATAAGATCAAAATGCTTAGTACACCTATAGAAATTGATGTAAAAGCCGAAGGAAAAGTTATTGACGTAATTAAAACTTCATTTTTAGGTAAAGTTGCCGGTAAAAAATTTAATATGAATGAAAAAGAAAAACATGAGAATGAACATAAAGAAAGTTCTTCAAAAGAATAGTTCAATGATATTGAGGATTTCAAATGAAAGTTAGCTGGGGCGTTGGAATTACCGTTTCAATTATTGTATTTATGCTAATATCCGTAATGTTCATTTACATTGCATTTAATCAAGATGTAAATCTTGTAAGAGACGATTATTATGAAGCTGAAGTAAAGTATAATGAAACAATGGAAAAAGTTAAAAGAACCAGCGCTCTCGTTGACAAACTAAAAATTTCCGTAATTGAAAACAATATTCAGCTTCAATTTCCTAAAATATCTAAAAGTGAAAATATTAACGGAAATATTTTATTGTACAGACCTTCGGAAAGAAATAAAGATTTATCTATTACAATCCGACCTGATTCCAATTATTTACAAACCATTAACACTGCCAATATGCTTTCCGGAATGTGGAAAGTAAAAGTTGATTGGACAGCCGATTCTATTTCTTACCTTAATGACGATATTATAATGGTTCAATAATACATTTTGTAATATTTTTATTTCTTCCTGCTGAATTAAATTTGTTGAAAATTTTTAATCATAACTTTTATTAGTTTTACAATATTATAACCATTAAAGTGAGAAATATATGCTCAAATATTTATCATTATTATTTTTTATATCAATTTTAAATTTCGCTCAGAAAAATGATTTTGTAAAAAACGCTGAATCTCAAAATGCGGTAATTTTGCAAAAAGGAGAAGCAAAAGATTGGTGTTCGGTCTGCGGTATGAACTTAAAAATGTTTTACAAAACAAATCATGCCGTTGAACTTAAAAACGGTGAATTTAAACAATACTGTTCACTGCATTGCTTATGTGCAGACAAACCGAATCATAAGGATGAAATAAAAAATATTTTTGTTGTTGATTCAAAATCCGAAAAAATGATTAATGCAAAGGACGCATTTTATATAGTTGGAAGTAGCGTTCCGGGAACCATGTCGAATGTAAGTAAAATCGCATTTTCAACAAAAAAAGACGCGGAAGAATTCAGTCAAAAATTCAACGGCAAAAATATTATGGATTTCAAAACTGTTTCCGAAATGGTTGAAAAGCAGCTGCCAGAAGAAATAAATATGCTGATGAAGAGAAAAGAGTTGAAAGTTTATCCAAAAGGTGAAAAGTTATTTTCTGAACTTTGCGATAAAAATGTTGATGTCAAAAATTTTTCAAATGTAGCCGAACTTAAAGCTTTTATTAAAAATAATAATGTTTGCGGAAATATCGACGAACAAAAGCTTCATTCAATTGCGCTTTATTTATGGGATGTAAAATCAAAAGAGAAAAACGGCAAAAGTCAAATCCAAATTTTTGAAATACCTCAAGATGAAAAATGTCCGGTTTGCGGAATGTTCGTCTACAAATATCCTAAATGGGCGGCTTCTATTGAAACACCGGATAAAAATATTTATTTTGATGGAGTTAAGGATTTAATGAAGTTTTATTTCGAACCCGACAAATATTCAACGGAAGATAAATCGAATTTTAAAAAAATTGAAGTGACAGATTATTATTCGCAAAAAATAATTGACGGGAAAAATGCTTCTTATGTAATCAACAGCAAAATAATTGGTCCAATGGGCAATGAGCTTATACCGTTTTCAGATGAAAAAAGCGCTAACGAATTTATTAAAGATCATGGCGGAAATTTGATTAAGAATTTTAATGATATAACTAAAGAAATCGTTTTAAAATTAGATGAATAAATCGGCATACAGATTTTTATTTATATTTATTTTCATAATTGTTTTAACAATTTTTGAAATTATTTATTATGGATTTTATTCCAATAGAAATTCAAGACTAATTGATACAAAAAGAAAATCTGTGGCTTTAACCAAACTACCCGATTTAGCGTTGTGCACGGAAACAATATGGATTCGGCATCGTTCTATTACAAGCATTTTTTCAATTTTTCCGGAAGACGGAACTTTATTGGAATATTATCCATCATCATTTGTCTATAATATTCATTTGCAAAAAAAATTGGAATCAAAGAATAAACGATGAATATTAAACTAATCGAATTTACTTTAAAATCCCTGCAGCGCAATTTCATAAAAAAAATTATAGTGATATTTGTTTTTTCGTTACTGATATTTTTACTCGTTTCTATCTTTACAATTTCAAATTCGATTAAAAAGGAATTAGAATTTTCTGTCTCTGATTTACCAGAATTAATTGTTCAAAGAATGAGCGGCGGAAGGCAAACTTTAATTCCAACGGACAGAATATATAAAATTTCCGGAATTTCGGGAGTTTCAAACGTACAGGAAAGAATTTGGGGATATTATTATTTTAAAAATGAGAATGTCAATTTTACTCTTATCGGCATTGATTTTGATATAGATAATTATAAAAATAATTTTAACGACGTTATTGATTTTTATTCTGAAAAAATTGACACCGCCTCGCAACCTTTCATAATTGCAGGAAATGGAGTTATTGAAATATTAGAAAAAAATTTCTTCAAAAATTATTTTGTTTTTGATAAAGTAGAAGGCGGAAAATTAGAAGCAAAAATATTGGGGACATTCGTAAGTGAATCAAACTTGGAAACCAATGATGTAATTTTAATGCCGCAGAATTACGTTAGAGAAATATTTGGTACATCTGATTATTTTGCGACTGATATAATTGTGCAAGTTCCAAATCCGAATGAAATTGAAATTGTGAAACAGAAACTGCAGAACATGTTTCCCGATTCAAGAATAGTGAGTCGAAATGATATTAAATCATCTTACCAAAATATTTTCGATTATAAAAGCGGTATATTTTTAGCGCTGTTTTTATCAACTTTTGTTTCGTTCTTCATTTTAATTTATGATAAAGCAAGCGGTTTGAGCAAAGAAGATAAGAGGGAAATTGGAATTCTTAAAGCAGTTGGCTGGCAGACGGAAAATATTTTACAAATAAAATTTCTTGAAGGATTTTTTATTTCGTTCCTTTCGTTTTTTTTAGGCACAGGTTTGGCCTTGTTTTATGTGTTTAATCTAAACGCGCCAATTTTAAGCAGCATATTTATTGGGGTTAGTAAATTAAAACCTGAGTTTCGGCTTCTTCCGGCAATAGATTTCAATTCTCTTTTTTTAGTTTTCATATTAACCGTTCCGGTTTATTTAATTGCCACAATTATCCCTTCTTGGCGGGCTTCAATTATAGATGCAGATGAGGTTATGCGTTGATCCAATTTATCAATATAAATAAAATTTTTAACCAAGGAGAAAAAGACGAAATTCATGCATTAAAGAAAATCAACTTTAACGTTAATGAAAATGAATTTATTCTTTTAAGAGGCGCAAGCGGAAGTGGAAAAAGTACGATTCTATCAATTGTAGGCGGATTGATAAAACCAACCGATGGTGAAGTTATTGTAGATGGAAAATCAATCGCCAAACTGCCTGATAAGTTTTCTTCTTTATTGCGAAGAGAAAAAATAGGATTTATTTTTCAAAAATTTAACTTGATCTCTGACCTTAGTGTTTACGATAATATTATAATTCCTTTAATTCCGGGTAAACTGAGCAGATCCGAAATTGAAAGTAAAGTTGATAAATTATTGTCGGATTTTTCACTAAATAATAAAAAAAATATTTTGATTAAAAAACTTTCCAACGGAGAACAACAGCGAGTAGCTATTGCAAGAGCTCTTATCAACAATCCAAAAATAATTTTAACAGATGAACCTACGGCAAATTTAGATGAAAAACTTTCAAATGATTTTATAGAAATAATTAAAAAGTTAAAATCAAATGGAATTACGATTCTGCTGGCAAGTCATGATCCGTTATTTAACAGTTTGGAATTTCTTGATAACATAATTGATATCCATTTAGGCGAAATAAGATGAGCATTTTATTAACGCCTGAAGTTATTGTTTTATTTGTTATTGATTTTTTGCTTTTAATCTTTAATTCAATCGCTGCCTTAATTTCATATAGAATTTATAAGAATTTTAATTTAAGCGAAACGACTTCTATTCAATATAATTTGGAAAAGCAAACCTATCTTGCGTCTTATATAATCAAATTCTCTTTATATCTAAAAATTATTTTAATAGTATTTTTTATTTATACTATAGATAAATTATCTGCAGTTATACCGGGAGCAATGTGCGCAGTCGGTGTTACAACTGCTTCAGGTTTTGGAATTTATTTATTAATAACAAAACTTTTCAACATTTATTTATTCGGATATTGGATTTTAATAAATAATAAAGATTTGGAGTATGAAAATTTTCCTTATACCAAAAGTAAGTTTAAATATTTTTTGCTCATTTACTTATTCTTTTCTGCAGAATTGATACTTCAATTATTGTATTTCTTTGATATAAATCCCGAAGAAATTGTAAGCTGCTGTAGTACAGTTTTTAATGAAGGAACAAGTTCATTGATTGGTCAAATTATTATAATCCCGAATTTTATATCTGTGCCTTTATTTTATTCTTTGTATATCGTGCTGTTATTTTTCACTTTTAAAAATAATTTCAAAATTATAGGAGTAGTGAATTTTATTTTTTTAATTTTTTCGTTAATAACGCTTACTAGTTTTTTTGGGACTTACATTTACGAATTGCCTACTCATCACTGCCCTTTCTGCATATTACAAAAGGATTATAATTTTATTGGTTATTTTATATTCATTTTTTTATTTCTCGGCACATTTTTCGGTTCTGCAAATTTTGCATTAAAATATTTTTGGGACATAAAGTTGAACACATTTAAAACATCAATTATTTTTAATACAATATATGTTTGTTTAGTCTCATTTTTTCCAATTAAATATTATTTGATAAACGGCGTTTGGCTTTAGGCAAAGTAAATATTTTTTTACATTTCCAATTAACGCAGAATCAGGTTAATTTTAATATGAATAAAATAAATGATTTATGGGACCAGAAGTTTTAGGCGGTTTTCTTATTGGCTTTTTAGGCAGCTTTCATTGTGTTGGAATGTGCGGACCAATTGTTTTGGCTCTACCGACCGGTAATTCTTCTAACTCAATGTTAATACTTAGCAGAATTTTATACAATTTAGGAAGAATATTTACATATTCATTTTTCGGAGCGGTGTTTGGATTTTTCGGCAGAGGAATTACATTTGTCGGTTTCCAAAGATTTGCTACAATTGCGATTGGTATTTCAATTCTGCTTTATTATTTATTGCCAAGTAGATTTAAAGGAAAATTATCATCAACATTTTTGTATCAATTGCCGAGCAACTTTGTAAAAAATTCTTTTAAGAAACTTACAAAATCCGGTTCGCCTTTTGAACTTTTCATTTTTGGAATTCTTAACGGCTTTTTACCATGCGGATTTGTTTATGTTGCTTTAGCAGGCGCCATAACAACAGGAAATGCTTTATCCGGTGCAATTTTTATGGCTCTTTTTGGATTGGGAACAACTCCGATAATGTTAGGAACAGCTTTAGTTGGAAAATTTATAAGTATAAATGTTAAACGCAAAATGAATAAATTAATTCCGGTTTTTGCCGTTGTTCTTGCAATCATTTTTATATTAAGAGGGTTGAACTTAAATATAAAATATATTAGTCCAAAACTATCTAATGATTCATTGCAGAATGCCGAATACTGCGACCCTGAAAATCATCAACCACTAAAAAAATAATTTATGAAAAGATTTATATATTTAATTGCAATTCTATTTGCCTCAATATTTTCCGGCTGCAAAGCTGATTTAGAAGAATTGGAAGATTTTACAAAGAACAATTATTCTTTATTGAATCAAGACAGCGTTCAAGTTCGGTTTCCAAAAATAATTAAAGGTAAAATAGCAGTAATCGGTTACATTTTTACAAATTGCGTTGATGTTTGTCCCTTAACCACAAATAACATGCGTTTAATTCAAGAAAATTTGATTAAACAAGAAATTAAAAATGTGGAATTCGTCTCAATAAGTTTTGATCCGGAAGAAGACAAACCCTCCGTCTTAAATAGGTTTGCAAAAGTTAGAGATTTAAATTTAGAGAATTGGAATTTTTTAACGAGTTCAAAAGAAACTATTGATTCATTGATGAAAGATGTTGGAATGGTAATTATAAAATCGGATTCAACGGTTTATGAAAACGGAATGAAAAAATATTATTATGTTCATACGGATAGAATTCAATTGATCGATCAAAATGGAATTTTAAGAAAAAATTATAATGGAAGTAAAATAAGTATCGATGAGATTATTCAAGATATAAAAACTTTATCCGGTTTATAACAAATAAATAATTTATTAGAGTTCCGCACTTAGTGAAAATTTTATCAATCTGTTCAGCACATTTCCGTTCGGCATAAACTTAACTTCTTCATCCAATAAATTTTCCAAACCGATTATAAAATGAAGATTTTCAATAAAGTAAAACTTATATAGTTCTAAACGGTAATAAAAATTAATTGTAGAGAAATTATCAATTATTCCTAAATCATTATTTGAAAGGTCAAAATTTTTCCATCTTGTCTTTGATTGATAAATCCAATTCAGCTCAAAAAATCCAAGAATAGGTAAGTTATAATTAATTTCTAACTTTGATTTATGTCTTGGAAAATAACCGGCTCCGGAATTTTCGGTAAATTTATATTCGCAAGTAAAATTAATATTCTCTGATAAGTTAAAATTTAAACTATTATAGACACTAAATGCGCTTTTGTTTTCGCCGTTTAAGTAAAAACCGTTTGTTACAAATTCATTTGTGAAATAATCTCTAAAGTTTGCTGTGCTTTTCATTTCAATTGGATTTTTGACAATTTCGTAAATTGGAACTATTTCAAAATTGACATTATCGGTAAATCTGCTTAAATAAGTTATTCCAAAATTCATCCTTCTTTCATAATCCAAATTATCGTTTGATTTAATTTGAGAAATCATATTTAATTGGTTTTCGGAGTTTGTAAATTCTCTAATATAATTTCCGTAGAGCTCAATTTCGTTTGGATAATTTACAAATGAAGAGTGAAATAAATTTATTTCATTATTTTCGTTAAACTTATAATTAAAATTAAAACTATAGTTTAAAGATGATTTTATATAATGTTTATTAAAACCAATCCGCAGTAAGGAATTTATTTTATCATTAATAAAATATTTATAACCGATTCCCGCATTCAAATTAATTTTATTTATTTCCTTATTTAAATAGTATTTAAAAATATTATTTGAATTAGTTTTAACATTTTCCGTTGAAATATTATTAATTTCCGTATTTACAAATAATAAATTTTTATCATAACTCTTTCTCCAATCAGCAAATATTGAAAAATCATTTTCTAATACACCTATTTCCTTTTCCGTTTCAGTATTATTGAAATATACAATCTGCCCGTCTTTTTTAATTTTGAAAGAAAAATTTTCTATTAAATTATTAAACGAAATTTGCGCTCTGTGAAAGTAATTTTCAAAATGTAAAAAGGTATTTATAAATGGTGGAATGTCCCATCCATAATAACTAATAAAATTAAATTTAAATTCGATGTTCTTTGTTTCACTTATTTGATAATTTAACTCGGTCCCGGCTAAAAACTGCTTGTTTTGTTTTCCAAAATAGTATTTACTTTTATTAAACATGATTTGATCATTAATTGAACCTGTAGAAAAATATCCGAAATATCCCGCTGAAATTCTATATTGAATTTTATCAAAAGAATTAGACAGACTAAAAACCGCAGATGGCACTATTTTATTTTTATTAACATGAGCAATATCGGGTCGTGTAAAAATATAAATCAACGGATCGCCGGTTTCACCGCCCAAAAAACTTCTAAATTTAATTTCCAAACTGTCGGATATCTTTCGACTTGTAATTTTAATTGAATTAACTTCAGAAAAATTTTGTGCAATTATTTCATTTGTTAAAATATCGATAGGTAAAAAATCCAACGAACTGTAACCAAGCAGAGAAATATTTATTGGAAGATCGTTTAAGATTATTTTAGTATTAAGCGAACTCCAGTTATCCAAAACCGAAAATGAAGGATTTGCGGAAAATCTGTTTGCTCCATAATTATTGTAGTTAATACCGGAATTAAAATAATTTGAATTTCTTAGAGAAAATTCGTCAAGATAGTATTTTTTACTGACTTCATTATTTTGTGCTAAGACATTATTCGTACAAATTAAATATAAAATGAATAAGAATATATATTTGAAAAACGCTTTCATAAAATAAAGACCGAAAGACTAATTGAAATTATTTTAATTGCGGTCGGTTTGGTAAAAATTGACTGATACCTTAAGTTAATTTCCAATGGAATTTCGTTAATAAAAGTCGAACCGATTCCGGTTCCGATAAATACACCAAATTCAGATTCACTGGAATTATCTTCAAGTTGGTGTTCACCTTGTTCTTCAAATTCAAACGAATTGCTTTGAATACCGCCGGAAAATAGAATTGAAACATTTTTTGCTAAATCAGAAGAGTATTTTATTCCGCCAATTAATCCTAGATAAACTATTTCCGGAAGATTTGCTTTCTTCGGGTTAAATTTTGAGATTAATCCTTCTGCTATAACTGAAACATTACTATGAATTTTATAATTAATTACTCCGCCTATTGCAGGCGAATTTTCCCAATTACTTCCTAAATCTTCAGTAAACATTAGGTAAGAAACGCTTGGTCCAAATGAAATATTTTCCCAAACAATCTCTTGAGAAAATGATATACCATTATAAATAAATATTAAAATTATCTGCAGAAAAATTATTTTACAATATAGATTCATTTTCATTTTTAAAAATAGTTAACAATAATGATTTAGAATAAATAAAATTTTATTTAGTATTTTTGTTACATTCACATAAATTTTCACTAACAAAAAAATAAAAAACAATAATATAAATTTATACAGTTTACATTTTGATCAACCTTTTTGAAATAGAAAATTATATTAAAAATTATTATGATAATAATTGCCAAAAGGAAATTGTTTATCACAATATAAATCATGTCGTTGATGTTGTAAATGCCGTAAGACAAATTTCACTGTATTCTCATCTATCTCAATCCGATTCAAATTTGGTAATTGCCGCAGCGTGGTTTCATGATATTGGTCATCTAAAAATCTGGGAAGATCATGAAGAATTAAGTGCGAATTTTGCATTGGAATATTTTAGGTCCCGTAAAGTTCCAGACTCAGAAATAGATGTAATTATAAAATGTATTAAAGTTACGGCACTCCCTCACACACCCATGAATTTTTTAGAACAAATTATTTGCGATGCAGATATCAGTCATGTTGGCTCCGAACTTTTCTTTGAGAAAAGTAATTTGCTTAGAATGGAAATTGAAATTAGAAAGGACAAAAGATATACTGACGATGAGTGGTTAAAGAAAAACATCGATTTTGTAAATGACTCGAAATTTTTTACAGATTACGCAAATAAGTTTTATGAACCGATAAAAAAAACAAATCTTGAAATACTTTACGAAAGCTATAAAACATTTTCAAAAAAATAATTACGGGTTAATATTTTGAAATCACTTTACTTAATGCGACACGCAAAATCAAGCTGGGAAAATGGGCATATTCCAGATTTTGATAGACCTTTAAATGACAGAGGCTTGAAAAATGCACCGTTTATGGGAAGTGTTATTTCAAAATTAATAAAAACTCCTCAAATCGTTATTTCAAGTCCGGCAAAACGCGCAATAACAACGGCAGAAATTATCAGCGAATTTCTACATTTTGATCCAAAAAAAATAATTCAAGACGAAAGAATATATCACGCGGTCGTTTCCGATATAATGAGAATTATCTATTCAATAAATGATGACATTGACTCAATAATGCTGTTCGGACATAATCCCACATTTACTTTGCTATCTAATTACTTATCTGATAAACATATTGAAAATCTGCCGACGAGCGGATTTGTACATATAGACTTTAATTTGAATTCGTGGAAGGAAATAGAAGGAAACACCGGCAAATTGATTTTATTCGAATACCCCAAAAAGTATTTAAATAATTAATTTGAAATTTTCCAGTTTGTGTAAGATCTGAACTTTACATTATCCCAATATTATTTTAACATTTTACTTTTGTAAAAACATTTTCATTTACTAAATTGAAATTATAATATATCAGCTAATTTAAAATAATGACCGAAAGTTTAATAGTAATTGTTTGTCTTGGTTTATTTGCCGGATTCTTTTTTTCGGTTCCAATTGCTGGACCAATAAGTATTTTAATTACCTCAAATGCGTTAAAGGGCAATATCAGATACTGTTTAAGATTAGCTTTGGGCGGCGCAATTATTGAGATGATATATGTATTTATTGCTGTTTTCGGATTAACATCCATTTACAATTTATATCAGGAAGCAATCCCAGTAATTCTAATTGTCGGTTCCACTTTTTTAATTTATGTAGCAATAAAAATTATAAGAACGAAGCTGCAAATTGACAGTTTAAACAAAACAGCTGAAAATGAAAAATTAGATAACAGCGGAGGATTTAGAACCGGTTTACTTATAAATTTAACAAATCCTTCATTGTTTTTAGGTTGGTTCACTTCTTCTTTTCTACTTTTATCCTTTGCATCTTCAATTGGATTAAATACAGGTGGTTTGGATATTTTATTATATGATAATGTAATTTCTATTGAAGAAATAACAGGCGAAAAAATAGAAAGTTTAGAAAATTATGATTTTTTGCCGAACGGAAATACCGCAATTATTAAAAGAAAATCTTTACCGACGTTAGTTTTAAGTTTTACATACGCTTTAATGGTTGGCGTTGGCAGTTATTTATGGTTTTTCCTCCTTTCAAAGTTTTTGATAAAATATAAAGAAAAAATAAGTATTACTTGGCTTAATAAATTTATTATGCTACTTGGTTTCTTTTTGTTGGGAATTTCGTTCTATTTAATTTACCAAGGTTTTTCCCTTTTATAAAATGAATTATTTTTTTATAATTGATTCCAAGTTTTTGGATTTTGGTAAAAATAATCTTCTTTTTGTTGTATATAATTTATTTATATTCAAATTTTGATACAATTATTTAACAATTGTGATATAAAACACGAAATAAATTTATAAGTAATACTAAAATTCCTTTTAAATTTTTGGTTATAATATAAATATTATAGTCAAATACCGAAATTGGGACTTTTAACCTTAATTCTCTTCAGATAATGAAATTTTAAGCCTGATTTTAAAAATGTTTTAATTTTTTTTTCATAAATAAAAATGGGGATGTTATGATTCATCAACCAAAATTAGCACCAATAATCTTTGCCTTAATTACATTTATTTTTTCTTTACAATTATTTGGACAGACAACTGTTGTTAATGATCCATTAAATGGGTCAACAGTCGGAGAAAAAGTAGGTGGCTCTTTTTCATCTGAAGGTTACAAGCCTGGTAAAGGAGAAAATCACATTTTATATAAATTACCACAAATAACCAATGGGTATGTTGAATTTGAAGTTAAAGGTTTTCATCCTTCAAATATGCCGTCGGACGAAGATCATGCTTTTGTTATTTTATATGATGGACGAGGAATTTCTGAGCCTGTAAAATATTTTAATGACTTTAAGTATAATTACTTCAGATGGAATTTTCATTGGAGAGGAAATAAAAGTGCTTTCAAAGCGGTAATTACATGCGCTAATCCAACTACTGCTAGACTTAATTCAACATATGCTGTATTCCCAGGTGGAGGTGATCAAAGAGATTGGTTTTCCGAACCAACTGGAAGTGGTTGGAGTTGGAATGCATCTACTTGGTATAAAATGAAAATAGAATGGAATAATAAAAGATTCTCAGCATCAGTTAATGGAACCGTTGTTTGGAGTACAAGCGGTCCAAATGATTATGCCCCAAAAGATTTAAGAATATGGCTTGGCAGCGGTCCTGATAAATATAATAGTGATGTAAGCGATCAAGTGTTTAGAAATTTTAAAGTTGTTAGTTATGGCGGAACTGTAACTCCAACCAATAGTTTATCACTAAGTCCTTCATCACAGAATGTCGGATCTACAGCTGGTAGTACAAATCTAACGGTTTCTTCAAATGTAAGTTGGAGTGCTTCTTCAAATGCAAGCTGGTTAAGTGTTACACCAACTTCCGGAAGTAATAATAATACACTTACTGCAAACTTTGGTGTAAATTCAAGTTCAAGTTCAAGAACCGCAACAGTAACAGTAACTGGTGGTGGTATAACAAGAACTGCAACAATTACTCAAGCAGGAACATCCAGCACTACAAATACACTTGCAGTAACACCAGCTTCACAAAGTGTTGGCTCAAGTTCCGGTACGACAAATTTTTCAATTGCCTCAAACGTTAGTTGGGCAGTTAGTGATAACGCTAGCTGGTTAAATGTTTCACCAACTTCAGGAAGCAATAACAGTTCTCTTAATGTTACATTCGATCAAAATACTTCTACTAGTTCTAGAACAGCTACAATTACAACAGTTGGGGGAGGTATTACTCGAACTGTTTCTGTAACTCAAGCCGGAACTTCTACTAATGGTGGAGGTAACTTTATCACTGTACCGGAAATTCTTAACCTTCCAAATTCATATGGTCAAGTAACTGTTAATGTTCAATCTAATGTAAGTTGGAAAGTATCCGACAATACAGGAACTCCGGGATGGTTAAGCAAAACGCCAAAAACCGGTACCGGTAATGGTCAAGTTATTGTAACTTATCAAGCAAATTCTACAGGTTCTTCTCGTGAAGGTTCATTAATTTTTGTCGGTGGCGGTTTAACAAAAGTTATTCGTGTTATTCAAGGAGGTTCAGGAAATTCAAATACACTTGCAGTAACACCAGCTTCACAAAGTGTTGGCTCAAGTTCCGGTACGACAAATTTTTCAATTGCCTCAAATGTTAGTTGGGCAGTGAGTGATAACGCTAGCTGGTTAAATGTTTCACCAACTTCAGGAAGTAATAACAGTTCTCTTAATGTTTCATTTGACCAAAATACATCTACTAGTTCCAGAACAGCTACAATTACAACGGTTGGGGGAGGTATTACTCGAACTGTTTCTGTAACTCAAGCCGGAACTTCTACTAATGGTGGAGGTAACTTTATCACTGTACCGGAAATTCTTAACCTTCCAAATTCATATGGTCAAATTACTGTTAACGTTCAATCTAATGTAAGTTGGAAAGTTTCCGACAATACTGGAACTCCGGGATGGTTAAGCAAAACACCAAAAACCGGTACCGGTAATGGTCAAGTTATTGTAACTTATCAAGCAAATTCTACAGGTTCTTCTCGTGAAGGTTCATTAATTTTTGTCGGTGGTGGTTTAACAAAAATTATTCGTGTTATTCAAGGTAATACAGGTGGTTCAAATGTAAGTGGAGATTATTTAACAGTACCTGAGACTTTAAATTTATCAGCTAAAAGTGGAAACATTATAATTGATGTTAAATCAAATATAAATTGGATTGTTTCTGATAATACTGGAACTCCTGGATGGCTAAGTAAAAAACCAAAAACAGGAATCGGAGATGGTAAAGTTACTCTTATCTATCAAGAAAATTTAACTGGGCAATCAAGAACTGGTTCGCTAATCTTCAGAAATATTAACAATGATACTATTAAAACAATTAAAATTACTCAATCGGCTAATGGTGCTTTATCTAAAGCAAATAATAGTGATGTAAATGAAATGAATGCTGAGAATGTTGAAATAGTTGAAATTCCAACAGAATATTCATTAGGAAATTATCCTAATCCGTTTAATCCTACAACAACTATTCAATTTTCGTTGCCAAAAGCTGGAAATACTGAATTGACTGTTTATAATTCATTAGGACAAGTTGTTAAAACATTAGTTTCTGAATATAAATCTGAGGGGACCTATAGTTTATTATTTAATGCCTCAGAGTTATCCTCTGGAATTTATTTCTATACTTTAAGATCAGGTAATTTTATTAAAACTAGTAAAATGATGCTTCTTGAGTAAGATTTTATTTTATTGCATAAAAAAAGCCTGCGAATTGCAGGCTTTTTTATTTTAAATAAGTTTATATCTGTAAATTTTAGTTTAGGTCAATTATTTTACTCATAATGGATAAATGGTTCCTATGCTTAACTACTAAATAATATTTATTAGGTGCTACACCATCAAAACTAATAGATCCGTTACTATTAAAATCAATTAATAAACCATTTTCATTTATCAATGCTGCCCTTTTTTTAACTACTATATTATAATTATTAATATTTCTTAATTCTACTAGTACCCAGTCAACAATTTTATTACTAAGAATAAATTCTCTTGTAATTGCTTCACTACCGTTATAGTTAAAAATTGAATTATTAAAAGGTTGTGTTAGAGGTAATTGAGATTCTAAATTAATGTCCAATTTATTATTGTTATAAACTCCTTCTAAAAACACTTTTACTTTTAATGAAATAGGAATTTGAATTATTCTATTAGTATTTGAAATAAATTCAAAAGTAGAATGATTATTATTTAAGAACACAACTTTTACTTTAACTTGATCTCTATTACCGCATCCAAAATGCAATACCGGCTCGTCTTGAGATAAATAACCTTGACTGCCATGGGCTTGTCTATAACTTAATAACGTATCTCCCGTTACCGAATACAAATATACCTTTGTTCCAAACGCTCCGATCTGTCCGTCTGCGCTCTTTAATTGTATCTTCAAATATTTGTTGTTGCCGCTGTATTCATTCCTATACAATCTATTATATAAATTCTTTACTCCTACCGCAAAATCTACATCTCCATCTAAATCTATATCCGCAAATGATACACATCTTAAATCAGTAACATTCGGATCCGATGACGCAAATCCCGTTGTATATGATGTTGTCGTAAATGTTAAATTGCCATTGTTCAAATGTACTTTACCAGCTAATGGATCTATTAAATCCCAATCTCCATCATTATCCAGATCCGCAATTCCTCGCATAAATCTAAATCCGCTCGGTACATTCGCAACTTCTGTAAATGTTTTATCATGATCATTTAAGAATATTTTTTTCCCGCTCACTACATCTAACCATCCGTCATTATTCATATCCCAAAATGTTACTCCATCCACACTGCCTAGCCCATCTGCAGAAATAACCAAATTCAATCCCGTATTCTGTAATTTCACAAACTGTCCATTCACATTCTCCATTATCACTACATTTCTTCCATCCGTATTGCTTTCAAATACTGCCAAAGCTAAATCCATATCACCGTCATTGTCTATATCTCCATCACAAACACCTTGATCTCCTACCGGGCCGGTCAATCCGTTATTTATACGCGTGAATGTGAAATTACCGTTGTTCATATAAAACTCATTTGGCTGGTTCTGAGTTCTTGCCGTGAAATTATTCCCAAATAAATCCAAATCTCCGTCATTATCAAAATCAAACGCTGTCACTCCTCTTGTGCCTAATGCTATATCCTCTATTCCGCTTGTCGCAAACATATCTTCAAAATATCCCGGCTGATTATTCTTATTCCTATAGGGTATATTTCTACTGTATGATCCGTTCCATCCGTCAAAATCTCCATCATTATCCAAATCTGCCCATACCCACCCGTGACTTCCTTTCGTTGTCGCGTTCTCTATCGCATTATCTATTCCCTTCTCTGCCGCTTTCTCGGTTAAAACTCCTCCGTTGTTCTCAAAAAACTGATCCGCCATTGGACTTGTAGCATTCATTGTTATATATAAGTCCGGGTCTCCGTCTCCATCACTGTCTCCCCAATATATCCCATGCCCGCCGTATTCTCCATTATTTGCATGATCTCCTTGTAAATTTGTACCCGTTATATCCGAGATTGGTGCTACTCCATATTCTATCAATCCCGCATTATAATTCTGGGCTACTTCTTCTGCGCTTAATGATTTACTGTATACCGCTATTTTATAGTACTTCCCTAACCAATAAAATCCATTTATCGCATCCCCGCTCAAATACAAATAAAAACTATTATCCCATGTCGAAAAATCTCCCGGAACCGGGTCTTCTTGATTATACTTCTCCGGTGATAATAGCTTATTATCCATATACAATCTTTCTTGTCCATCTGAACTTCTTGTAAAGATAAAATGTCTCAGCTTTACCGGATAATTATAAAACTTCCATTCTATTCCATTTGCGTCGCTCGTTGATGAATCTCTGCAGTGAAATCCGAAATCATTTGTTTTCTGCCATAATTTAATATTTGCTGCGTGATAATCCGTATTTGTCATTGTCATCATTCTTGCTACTACATTATGCTGAACAGTATCTGTTGGTATAAACCATATCTCAAACGTTAGTTCATTACTGCTCTTGCACGCATTTATTATCTTTGTTGCTGCTGCCAATGATTTTATTTTAGCTTCGCCTTTTGTCTGTAAATAATTGCTTCCCCACGTTACATTGGCTGTTGAGCTTATCTTCAAGTTAAAAGGGCTACCTACTCCGGATACATCTGTTATTGTACTGCCGCTTCCTTCATTAAACTTATAAAGTACCTGTAATCCGTCTGTTACTCTGTTTTGCGCATAACTGCTTAGGCTCACTAATATCATCAGAAGCAACTCTTTTATTTGTGCTTTTTTCATAAAAATATTTTTTTTGTTGCAAAAAAAAAGCAATATATATTTGTATCATTACCCAATATATATTGCTTTAAAGACTTGTGTGGAAAATATTATTTAATTAATAACATTTTTTTCGTTGCTTTAAAATTATCAGCATCAATAGTGTAAAAATACATCCCACTTGGTAAATTTGATGCATTAAAAGAAATTCTATACAATCCTTCCTCAAGAGTTTCATTCAGCAAAAGTGAAACTTCTTTTCCTAAAACGTTATGAATTTTAATAATTACATTAGATCGTTTAGGTAAGCCAAATTGAATATTTGTTGAGGGATTAAAAGGGTTTGGATAATTTTGTGATAAAACAAATTCAGTTGGAATTATATTTGATTCTCTAATAGCTGTATTGATACTAAAATTTGCAACAATAACCTTGGAAGCATTGAGAACAAGAGAATAAAGTGTATCAACCGATAAAATCGTCGAATTTTCTGTCCAATTATCAAATTTCCAGCCTTCAGAAGAAATAGCTTCCAACTTAATACTTGAGCCTTGTCCAAATGTACCAGCACCATTAACTGTACCAGAATTAGCTGGATTTATCTGAACATCAATTGTTACAGGAGGTGCTGCCGCTTGAATAATTTTTACAGTATCTGACAATTCATCATTAGTAATTATTAAATCGGCTACTCTTGAAGTGGTATCTGTATTTCTGGTGTATTGTGCGGAAACTACTGCATTTCCTGAACTATCAATTACTGAAGTTTTTATCCAATCACTTTGGTTAATTATAGACCAGTTTACGTTTGATTCAACACTAAAATTAACTGAACCAGAATTCCTCGAGACATTCCATGAACTTGGAAATGCGCTAAGGTAAAAATTACTAGAACCCTGTTTTATAGTAATTGACTTGGAAATTGAGTCATTATGAACAGCAATTGAAGTTTCTCTTGCTTCTTTATTATTATTTTTTGAACAGGTAATTAATAAAGAAACATTTCCGCTACTATCTGATGTCGATAAAGTTACCCAATCAACATTTTTATCAACAACCCAATTTACATTTGATGTAATTTCTGAAACAACTTGCCCACCAGAATAATCAACATTGTGAGTATCTGGGTCAACATTTATGTACGGATAGATACCATTTTGAACCACAAAAATGTTTTTTGTAATTCCTCCACCTGAAACGGTAATAAATCCGCTTCGTTTTGAAAAGCTTTGATTTTCTAAAAAATCAACAAGAACTGTTGCATTATTTGTCCCGGATACTGGAGTTACAGAAATCCAATCTAAACTCTCACTTATAGTCCAACTAATATTTGATGTTATCTGAAAACTTAAAGTATCAACTAAAGATATTGTTTCTAAAGTGTCCTTTGAAACAGTTAAATAATCGGTAGCAGTTGAACCGCTTTGAGTTACAGTTGCAGTTCTTGTAAATCCGCCTCCAGTTAATGTCAATGTAGCGGTTCTACTAGATGTACTTGTATTTTGTTGATATGTTGCTGTGACAGACGCATTATTTGAACCGGAAGAGGGTGCCAGCGTTATCCAAGTTGCATTATCACTAATATTCCATGAAACATTTGAGGTAACATTAAATGATGCAGATCCTGCACTTGAGGAAACAGATTTAGAAGTTGGTGAAATGTTCAAATAATTAGTACTACCCCCACCTAAGTCAACAAGTTTAAAGTTTCTATAAGTTACATTTACATCTGCATTATATTTATCAGGTCCGCTTCCCAACCAAATTCTTAAATCTTGAGGGACATAATCATATGGTCCAGAAGTTGTCCAAACAACTGTTCCATTAACTGATGCAGTAAATGTTTTATTATTCCATTCAATTTTCATTTTATACCAGGTACTTGTATTCCAAGTTATTCCGGTACCAGTCGGTTCAGAAAACCAATCTCTTAAATCACCACCGCCCGGATATACTGCATACGTTGAGTTAATTCTTTCTGCTGTCGGTGCCGCACATGTTACAACACATTTGAATGCATTTTTATTTTGTCTCCAATGGAAATTCCATCTAAAATAATTATACTTAAAGTCATTAAAATACGCAACGGGTTCACTAATACCTCGACCATCATATAATATTGCAAATGCATGATCTTCATCAACCGGTAAAGAGGCTGGGTTAAATCCTTTTACTTCAAATTCAATATATCCATTAACTATTGTATTGGGATTTATATCATAAAGAATATGATTATTTCCAATACCCGGCTGATATCCTTCAGAATTAAATGAACCGCCATATTTGGTGCCAACGGTTGAACCTTGTAATGGATCATTAATTACTTGAGAAAAAACATTTCCACTGAATAATGCAAAAACTAATAAATATCCGAAAATATTTAGTTTTATTTTCATATATCCTCATAAATTGACTTGTCTTAAAAATTAAATGGTCTATTAAAAAACTTAATAGACCATTTATGAATTTTTATTTAATTAATACAAATTTCTTCGTTTCAACAAATGAACCGGCAATCATTTTATAAAAATAGATACCGCTTGAATATTTACTTCCATCAAATTCCAAATTATAATAGCCAGCTTCTTTATAACCATTTTCAAGAATCTTAACTTCATTACCAAGCATATCATAAACTACAATTTTCAATTTTGTTGATTGTGGAATTTGATAACTAATTTTGGTTACAGGATTAAACGGATTGGGATAATTTTGTGATAACTCAAATTTAGTAGGTAAAACATTATTATTTACTATATCAGTAATTAGTAAATTAACTTCACTGCTAAATTCACTATTGTTTTCATGAATATCAACTGCAGATATTTTGTAATAATAATGTTTATCAATATCCACATTTACATCAACATAAAATGTATCGGTCGTACTGTATGTAAATGTATCCATTGTGTCAGGATCAAAATTTGATACCATTGAACGATAAATTTGATATTTTTCTACATCACCTTCCAAATTTTTATTCCAACTTAAACTTGCCGTACTTTCGTCGGTCAAAACAATTTTAAGACCTGTTGGCGCTTCAGGTGCAATAGTGTCGGCAATTGAAACCGCAAGAATTTCACTGTAATCACTTTTATTTCCGGCGGTATCAACGGCAGCAATACTATAATAATAATTATTTCCGTAAACAACATTAGTATCAGTGAAAACAGTATCTAAAACTGCATATGTAAATGTTGCCATTGTATCCGGATCGAAATTGGCCGTAGTTGACCTATAAATATTATACTTCTCAACATCGCCTTCAAGATTTTTATTCCAGCTTAATTCAACTTTGTCTAAAAATCCATTTAAAATAAAATTCGTCGGTTTAGATGGAGCAACCAAGTCAGGATAAAAATCAGTAATACTAACATTTCTATTAGTATTTGAAATAAATTCAAAAGTAGAATGATTATTATTTAAGAACACAACTTTTACTTTAACTTGATCTCTATTGCCGCATCCAAAATGCAATACCGGCTCGTCTTGAGATAAATAACCTTGACTGCCATGGGCTTGTCTATAACTTAATAACGTATCTCCCGTTACCGAATACAAATATACCTTTGTTCCAAACGCTCCGATCTGTCCGTCTGCGCTCTTTAATTGTATCTTCAAATATTTGTTGTTGCCGCTGTATTCATTCCTATACAATCTATTATATAAATTCTTTACTCCTACCGCAAAATCTACATCTCCATCTAAATCTATATCCGCAAATGATACACATCTTAAATCAGTAACATTCGGATCCGATGACGCAAATCCCGTTGTATATGATGTTGTCGTAAATGTTAAATTGCCATTGTTCAAATGTACTTTACCAGCTAATGGATCTATTAAATCCCAATCTCCATCATTATCCAGATCCGCAATTCCTCGCATAAATCTAAATCCGCTCGGTACATTCGCAACTTCTGTAAATGTTTTATCATGATCATTTAAGAATATTTTTTTCCCGCTCACTACATCTAACCATCCGTCATTATTCATATCCCAAAATGTTACTCCATCCACACTGCCTAGCCCATCTGCAGAAATAACCAAATTCAATCCCGTATTCTGTAATTTCACAAACTGTCCATTCACATTCTCCATTATCACTACATTTCTTCCATCCGTATTGCTTTCAAATACTGCCAAAGCTAAATCCATATCACCGTCATTGTCTATATCTCCATCACAAACACCTTGATCTCCTACCGGGCCGGTCAATCCGTTATTTATACGCGTAAATGTGAAATTACCGTTGTTCATATAAAACTCATTTGGCTGGTTCTGAGTTCTTGCCGTGAAATTATTCCCAAATAAATCCAAATCTCCGTCATTATCAAAATCAAACGCTGTCACTCCTCTTGTGCCTAATGCTATATCCTCTATTCCGCTTGTCGCAAACATATCTTCAAAATATCCCGGCTGATTATTCTTATTCCTATAGGGTATATTTCTACTGTATGATCCGTTCCATCCGTCAAAATCTCCATCATTATCCAAATCTGCCCATACCCACCCATGACTTCCTTTCGTTGTCGCGTTCTCTATCGCATTATCTATTCCCTTCTCTGCCGCTTTCTCTGTAAACACTCCTCCGTTATTCTCAAAAAACTGATCTGCCATTGGTGTTGTCGCGTTCATTGTTATATATAAGTCCGGATCTCCGTCTCCATCACTGTCTCCCCAATATATCCCATGCCCGCCGTATTCTCCATTATTTGCATGATCTCCTAACAAATTCGTTGATGTTATATCTGTTATTGGTGCTACTCCATATTCTATCAACCCCGCATTATAATTCTGGGCTACTTCTTCTGCGCTTAATGATTTACTGTATACCGCTATTTTATAGTACTTCCCTAACCAATAAAATCCATTTATCGCATCCCCGCTCAAATACAAATAAAAACTATTATCCCATGTCGAAAAATCTCCCGGAACCGGGTCTTCTTGATTATACTTCTCCGGTGATAATAGCTTATTATCCATATACAATCTTTCTTGTCCATCTGAACTTCTTGTAAAGATAAAATGTCTCAGCTTTACCGGATAATTATAAAACTTCCATTCTATTCCATTTGCGTCGCTCGTTGATGAATCTCTGCAGTGAAATCCGAAATCATTTGTTTTCTGCCATAATTTAATATTTGCTGCGTGATAATCCGTATTTGTCATTGTCATCATTCTTGCTACTACATTATGCTGAACAGTATCTGTTGGTATAAACCATATCTCAAACGTTAGTTCATTACTGCTCTTGCACGCATTTATTATTTTGGTCGCTGTTGTTAATGATTTTATTTTTGCTTCACCTATTGTCTGTAGATAATTGCTTCCCCACGCTACATTGGCTATTGAGCTTATCTTCAAGTTAAAAGGGCTACCTACTCCGGATACATCTGTTATTGTACTGCCGCTCCCTTCATTAAACTTATAAAGTACCTGTAATCCGTCTGTTACTCTGTTTTGCGCATAACTGCTTAGGCTCACTAATATCATCAGAAGCAACTCTTTTATTTGTGCTTTTTTCATAATTTTCCTTTCAAATATTTAAATAATATAATTTGTTAAAACAATTTGTGACCCACCTCATGTTTCTATTCTTTATTATATATTTTAACATATTATTTATACATTCTCCTTCCCTATACACAAAATGCTCAACAAAGTTGAGCATTTTTTACAGTATGGATCTTAAATAAAAATCATTGAAAATTTATAATTTTTTATTTCAATAAAACTAATTTTTTACTTTGAACAAATTTCTGTCCATCTTCGCTTTCAGCATTTATTGAATAAATGTAGATACCTGCAGTCAGGTTTTTTGCATCAAATGTAATATTAAAAACTCCCGCTGAATAATTTTTATCTGTTAAGGTCATGATTTCTTGTCCAATAAGGTTATATATCTTCAATCTTACCTTTGAACTTTTAGGTAAATTAAAAGCTATATTCGTGGTTGGATTAAATGGATTAGGGTAATTTTGCAATAATCCAAATTCATCAGGTATTTCTTTTTGCGAATTAATGTCTGTCCATACATCAATAAATTCGGTATTACTATATTCTGATAAATATTCTTCATTAAAAGCATAAATTCTATAAATATAAGAAGTGCTGTCTAAGACTTTCTCGTCTAAATATGTATTTACATCCATATCAACAGTATCAATAATTGAAAATACAGAACCTACGTTTGAAGATCTTCTTTCAATAACAAAGCCTAATTCATTAAATGCATTGTCAGTCCATGTTAAAACAGGAACACCAAAAACAGGATCTAATTGCGCTTTTAAGCCTGATGGAGCTAAGACAAATGAAGCTTTACTTCTCAGCATAATAGAATTGCTATATCCTGATTCCAACAAACTATTAAATGCTTTAATTTTATACGAATAAATAACACCTTCCTGAACAGTGTTGTCGTTATAAGAAGCTGCATTGGCATTTGTAGTTGCTAATATTGAATATACTATAGGATCGCCAGTTCCTCTTTCAATAATATAACCGTCTTCGTTTGAAGATTTATCTTCCCAAATTAAAGAAATAACACCAACTTCATCTGCTTTACCTAGTAAGTTAACAGGTTTATTTAATAATGTTACAACAGAAGCTTCATTACTATAATCTGAAAATAATCCCGCAAATTCATTAGCTGCTCTAACTCTATAGATATAATTTTTTCCTTCGCCTACTGTTTCATCTAAAAAAGTATTCTGATTCTGATCGACTATAGTTAATAACTGCCAATTAATCGGACTGGCAAGCGTTCTTTCTATTTGGTAACCATCTTCATTGGTTGAGTTGTCTGTCCAACTAACATTAACTTTACCAACTTCACTTGTAGAAACAACTAATTCCGTAGGAGAATTAATATTTTCAAGTCCGTAAGGTCCCATATTATAATTATGCAAAATTTCTTCAGAGGTTAAACTTCTATTAAAAATTGCAAGATAGTTAAATGTTCCCAACCATGGTTTTGAATCTAAAACTTCATTTGCAATTGCCAATCTATAAGATGTATTCCAAGTTGAAAAATCTCCAGTACATGATTTTCTGGATTTTTCAACACCATTAACGAACAAAATTAATGTTTGATCTGTTCTAAATTCAATAACAACATGTGTTAAATCAGTTGTTGCGGAACCATCAGTAGATGCAGTTGTATTACTTGAAGATGTATTTGAACGAACAATTCCTTCAAAATCATCGCCATCTTGACCTATTAAAAAGTTTCTGTTCGATTGATCAATCGAGTAAGTTACTATTCTTGCTGACCCTGTTTGGGTGATATTTGCCGGTTTAATCCAAGCTTCAATAGTTAATCTATCTGTTGACGCACACATTGACTGTAATTTTGTTGCTGCAGACTGTGAAAGAATATTTGCTTCACTGTTTATTTGCAAACCATTAGTAGTCCATTCAACTGAATTAGGTGTATTAATTATTAAATTAACTGGAGTACCAACACCGGATACATCATTTACGGTATTACCAGAACCTTCTCTAAAAGTATATAATGCAATAACATCTGTTGTAATTCTTGAGTCGGGTGCAGAAACTGTAATTGTAGCTGGTGAACTTGTAGCTGAACCATCTGCGCTTGTTGCAACACATCTATAAACTGCTCCGTTATCAGCCAAGGAAACAGAAGGTGTTGTATAAGTAGAATTTGTTGCCCCGGAAATATTACTATTATTTTTTGTCCATTGATATGTCAAAGGTGCTGTTCCAATAGCTTTAGCGGTAAATGTCGCTGTTTGTCCGACATTTAAATTTTGTCCGCCAACTGGATTTTTAATAAATAATGGTAAATTATCTGACTCAACACCAAAATTATAATTTTGTAAAACTTCACTTTGATTAAATGCTTTACTATAAATTGCAACTAAATAATATGTGCCTTCCCAATAAAATCCATTTGCGACTTCACTAGCAAGATATAAATAGTAGGCATTATCCCAATTTGAGAAATTACCACTTATTGTTTCATTTACAACTCTAGTTCCATCAACATAAATCCCAACATTTCCGCTTGAGTTTCTGGTATATACAATATGAGTCAATTTTCTAATGTTAGCTGAACTAACAGATGCCGGTGAACCATTCAAATCCGTTGAAGTGGTTCTTAATTGTGAATAATAATCTGCCCCATACTGAATAATACCCAAATTTCTCTGGTGACTGTCGTTATTTGATAATGTCATTATTCTTGCGTATACATTTCTTTGTGTCATATCAGTAGGCAAAATCCAAGCTTCAAAAGTTATTTCATTTGAAGCTGTGCAAGCATTGTAAATTTTTGTAGCGGTATTATTAGATTTAATTCTTACTTCATTATTAACATTAAGACCATCTGGTGTCCAAACCACACTATTCACATTATTTATTGAAAGATTTAATGGTGTACCAACGCCGGAAACATCGGTAACGGTGGATCCTGTGCCATCTTTGAAGTTGTATAAAACCTGTAAATTTTCAGAAACTCTTTCATTTGGCAATGGACTATTATCAATTAAAGAAATATTATCTAAAACTAAAGAACCGGTACTGCCTAAATTCTAAAATTAATTGACTTCCTGGATCTGCATCTGAAAAATTTCAAATTATGCATTCCAACAATGATCTAATTCTACATATGAATTTACTATAGAAGTTTGAAATCCATTTACACCATAAATTACAAATTTATCCGAGCCTATATTATCTTCAATAACTTTATACGATAGTATTAACGATTTTCCAGTTTGTGACCCTTCGATCAAATTTTGGAAAATATAGGGATTACTCCAAACTAATGCATCAAGTGTGACTTGCCCATTCAATATTGTAGCACCTGCATTTGATTTTTGCCAACTATTATCTGCGTCGAAGGTTCCATTTGACAGCAATTCAACTTGTGCTAAGGATTTCCCAATAAAAACTGTAAAAAAGAACAACAATATTGTAAGTTTTTTCATTTACTTCTCTCCTAAAGAATTTATATATTATTTATTGCAAATATTATTCCAAATTATAATTTAAGTTATATTAACACAAATTTAATAAAATAATGTGTTAATTTGAGAATTTTCTCAAAATAATTCATTATAAGTTTATAATCGTAAATTCTAAATTAAAATTAAATGAATTTGGGCTATTGTTATAGAGATTAGAATTTTACGAAGAAGTGATAATTAATTTAACAAAATCATTTTTCTTGCAGATTTAAAATGCTTTGGTGATTCCAAACCTTCGGCTTCTAAAATATAAAAGTAAATACCCGAACTTAAACCTTGTCCTTTTAAAAGGATGCTATACTTACCGGTCTTTTTTTCTTCATCAAGTAAATCGAGTACTTTTTCACCAAGAATATTTGTTAAAAATAATTTAGTATGAGATGTTTGTGGAATAGAAAATTCTATTGTAGTCGAAGGATTAAAAGGATTGGGATAATTTTGTTTTAATTCAAATTCAATTGGTATTTCAGCTTCGTAAAGATTTATTCCAACTACATTAATTTGTAATTCATTTGAATAATTTGAAAATGAAACTTCTGAATAACCCATAACTCTATAGATATATGGAGAAAAATTTTTAGTAGCGTCATCAATATATTTAATTGTGTTAATGCCAACAGTATCAATAACATGAAATAATGAATCTGGGTGATTTGCTTTAGCTTCAATAATATAACCTAATTCATTTTCGGTATTATCTACCCAATTTAACTCAACGGCATTGCTTTCATTAATGAAACCTGTCAACTCTGTTGGACCAATCAACTCTGTTGAAAGTGATTTGAGGTTAGAATTTAAACTTTCTCCTAAAGAATTAAATGCGCTTACTGTGTATACGTAATTTTGACCATCAGTTATTGAATTATCAATATATGTCTGTTGGCTCGCTCCAAGTGTACTTACAATTTCAAATAATGAATTATTTCTTTTTCTTCTTACAATATAACCGTCTTCAATGTTTGAATTATCAATCCAATTTAATACAATTTTATTGCCGGAAATCAAAGAGCCGGCCAAGTTTGTAGGCGCAATAATATTTTTATTAATATTATCAACTCCTAAAGTGTAGTTATGATATATTTCCGTGCCACTAAGTGCACGATTATAAATTGATAAAAGAAAATAAGATCCTAACCAAGGTAAATCTTCATTAAGTTCATTGGCAATAGCAAATTTATATTCAGAATTCCAATTGGAAAAATCTCCTTCAATTTTTGTTTTTGAAATAAGATTGCCGTTAATGAATAATTTAACGGTATCATTATTATCAAAAGTAAATACAAGATGAGTGATTTTATCTAAACTTGATTGTAAACTGTTTGAAAGAAGTGAAAGTCCTTCATTATTTGTTTGACTTGTTCTTAATTTGAATTCATACTGATATTGATTTTGAATCAATGAAAAATTAAGATCATTTTTATTTTCAGAAAAAGATACAATTCTTGATAAATTTTGTGCGATATTATTTTTAGCATGCAGCCAAATTTCAAGAGTCATTTCATCAGCACTTACCAATGAATCAAATAATTTGGTTGCAGAATTCGGAGTGTTAATTTCTGAGTGACCATAATTATCAATATTCTTTGGCTGCCATAAAATACTGCTATTATTATTTATAATTAGGTTAAGAGAATCATTTGGAATAGCCACATCATGAATTTTTATACCGGAGCTTTCATTAAAATCATAATGTAAAATTTCTCCATATGTAACTCGCTTATTACTTTCCGTAACATATAATTTTGCTTTATCAGTTTCTACGGAACCTGCATTATTTGAAATAAGACATGAATAGTAATTACCACTTTCAGAGTGCTGAATATTATCAATAATCAAAGTCGAGTTTGTTTCTCCATTTATGTCTAAACCATTTTTTTTCCATTGATAGGAAATCGGTTGTGATCCTTCAATTATAACTTTAAACTGAACGCTATTCCCTTCAATTGCAGCAACTGTTTGCGGCTGTTTTGTAATTTTTATTGGATCTCCTAAATATCCTTTAATCGCATTAAACCAAGTATTCGCAATTTTTACATAACCTTTATCGTTCGGGTGTAATAAGTCATTCATATCACCGGGACTGCCATTTGGGTCGGGACTAATTGTGTAATCAAATCCCGAAATACTTTGCATATTTACAATTGTAATATTATCCGGATAAGCATCATTCAAAGGATTATTTATACGATCTAATGCCATTGTCTGAATATTATTATTTAAGGTAGTTACATAAGTTTGATTTGGGACTCTATCAATGATCCTTGCAAGAAATACTTTTACGCTTTTTCCGCTAGAAGATTCATAATCATCAATTTTATCTAAAATATTTTCAATATCAACAGCGCTTGTTCCACCGGCAACATCGTTTCCATTTGTCCCAATATGCAGTAAAATAATATCAGGTGAATAAGTATCTAAATACGGACCTTCAGTTAAAGTGTCTAATCTGCCATTTAATGAAAGATGAACTATTCCTGTCGCTAAAAGATTATTAAGCTCATTGTCATAAATTCCCGGAAATCCGGCATTTGCATCAAATCCTTCTTCTGGGAAATAATTGCTTCCGGCATGTTCACTACCAATAAATTCAAAATTATAGCCTGCATCTTTAAGTAAAAGATAGAGCGGATATCTATAACCAATTTTGTCCTCAACAGCTCTAGTATCATTTTTTCTATTATCAAAAGTAATTGAATTGCCTAAAGGAAGAATTTTTATTGGTTCGCCGGTTGATTTTTTAAGGAATGAGTACTTTCCTTCATTACTTAATTCGATATAATTATCAGAACTTGCATTTACATTTTGGTTGTTATAATCAGATACTTTTATTTTTATTTGTTTGGAAGATAAATATGGAACTTTCCAACTGAAATGACCTAATTCTGCATTTATATTTTCAGCAATTTTTATCCATTGCGCATTTAAATTAGTTGAATAATAAATATTAACTTTTTCTATTTTTTCGGAATTCCAAGTAATGCCGTATCTTTGTCCTTCAATTAATTTTTCATTTCCATTAGGAGAAATTAACTTAATTGATTGCGCAAATGATATATTGGCTAAAATAAAAAATAGGATGATATTAAAAAGGGATTTCATTAAAAAATATCCGAAAAAAAATTTAAGTTATTTGTTCTTTAGAAATTTCATCTACAATTGACTTGTTATTCTTTAAGAACAAGTAAAATATTCCACCAATTAAAGCATCTAAAATACTTTTAAATCTTATTAACAATGCTGTTGAAATTGACAATGCTGTTGAAATACCAAAAAGCGGTAGTGTAAAAACATAACCAAATTCCATTAATCCAATTCCGCCAATCGAAAATGGAATATTCATTATAAACAATATTACGGGTACGGCAATCAAACTTGTAATAAAGCTCAACTCATCATTAAAAGCTTTTGCAGAAATCCAAACGTTAACAACCGCCAATAACTGAAATATCAATGAATTTATTAAAGCCCAAACCATAGCTTTCTTATCTGATTTAAATTCAATAATCATCTGGCGTATTTTTTGAATTTTATTAAAAATTTTACCAACAATCTTTATTTTTCTGCCAATAATATTATAAAAGAAATCAAAAACCGATTGGGAAAAAATTATCCAAACAATTATACCTAAAAATATGGAACCTGACAATAATGCAATTGATAACCACAATTGATTAAAAACATTAATATTAATAATAACCGCAATAACAGCCATAATCATCAATACTATCAATCCTGAAAATCTTTCAACAATAACTGAAGCCGCAGCTGTATGTTTTTTACCAGTATATTGTCCTAATTGATAAATTCTAACAACATCTCCGCCAAGACTAGTTGGTAAAATTAAATTAAAAAATTTTCCAATGCTATAAAACGCATAAATACGCCATAATTTTACAAAAACACCTCGTGAATTTAAAAGCATATTCCATTTTATTGCACTTGACAGATTTAGAAAAAAAGCCAATAAAATTGAAAAAATTAAATAACCTACCCTAACATTTGATAATAGTCCCAGAAATTTTTCCTGTCCATCAGCATCAAAAAGGCCTGATTTATAAAATGCATAAATAGCTAATGCAACAGTAAAAGTTATTTTAATAAAATTAGATAAGAATTTATTTTTCAAGTTTAAATAAAATTAAGATTATTAAGCCACTTAAATAAAGACAATTATTTTAATTTATCGATAAATTTTTCACCAACATGATTAACAAACTTCTCCATTCTACTATAGTCCGATGAAAAATCTTGTTTTTTTCTATCTCTATTCCAAGCAAATACTTTCATTGCAAAGCCTGTTTGGAAAAATTTAACCCCTAAAAATCTTAGTTTTTTACTTTTTCTTGAAAAATAAAGTAAAATAATTTTAACTGATGCAACTAGGTAAGATGATTTTTTGAATTTTTTGAAAGGTCTTGAATATTCGGGCGAAGGAATATTAAATGCATTTCGTAAATTAATATTCTTTGGAACAAAATTTCTTTTATAAATTGCATTTTTTTCAAAATTCATCATATAAGTTTTAAGTGGAAGATCAACAACTTTTATATAACCATCATTAACAGCATTATCAATCATTTCATCACCAATTTCTGTTCTTGTTAAAATGGTTGTCCAGCCTTCTTTATATAAATAATTACCGTCTTTTCCTCTTAGCCAGGGATCACCAACTGATATGTCCGCATATTCAGCGGAAAAATCAATACATAAATTACATCTTCCCGCAGTGTAAAAAAGTTTTAAGCTGTTTATTGCATCTTTTATTTCCTCAAATTTAAATGGCCTTACAACCTCACCGCTTCTTAGTGTCAATTCAATATAACCAGGCCATTCTCCGGCTCTAAATTCTGCGTTGATTATATCTGATTTTTTATAACCGCTTAGTTCAATTAAATCATCTAATAAATATGGTTCGTATGCCACATTGCAATATAAACCTATAATAAATTTTAATCGCTCTCTTAGCTTTTTACTTACTTTTTGATATTTTTTGATAGCATGAATATGGCAAGGCAAAGCAACAATTGCATAATTACCCTCAACATTTTCAATTTCTCTTATTTGTTCAAGATGCGGAATTAATAAATATTTTGATCGTGCTGCTTTTCTTAAATCTTCTTTTGTCCTGGCAATCATAGGTTTTAGATGATAACCATTTTCATCCACACCACTGCTTAAAACCAAAGCACCATCAATAATTTTTTTATCCAGCATGTAAGTAAGTAATTGTGTAACTATTCCACCGCTTGCTCCTTTTTCTCTAATATCTTCGTTAACAGAATAACCTACCATTGATTTTCTTACAATTCCTGTTATTGATTCAGGATGAGGTCTCATTCCAAACATTTCATCATCCCAAGTATTGAAATCAACGACTTTACCGGGACATACCTTAATACATCTAACGCAATTTGAAATACAATCTTCTTCTTTTGTAATATATGGAAATGCTTGATCATCAAACTTAATTATGTTTGCAGGACAAGCCGGATCACATGCACCGCATCTGACACAGAGATCTTTATCTACAATTTCCGTAACAATGTGTATATTCCTACTAATACTAATTATGTCATTATCTAAATTAAGGATGAAATCTAACTTATTTTCATTATCTATAATTCTCCATTTATAACTTTCACTTTCTGTTATAACGTAACTTTTATTTGATAAAGAAATTTTATTCTTTTTAAAAATATTTATAATGTTACTTAAATTATTTTTATTTAAGTCATTTGCATAATCTGATTTTAAATTAAATATATTGTTCATTATCTGATCTTTCAATCGTTTACTGATTATTTACGGTTTTTTACAACTTTAGCTGGAATGCCAAAAGCAATTGAATATGGCGGTATATCTTTATTCACATATGAACATGCCCCTATAATTGAGCCTTTACCAATTTTTACACCATCAGAAACAATACAATTTGCACCAAGCCAAACATCATCTTCTACTGTAACACCGCCTTTGCTCTCAAAGCCTTGATGCGCTATGGGGATATCAGTTCTGTCAGTCTTGTGATTTCCACCGCCTAAATAACAATTAGCAGCGATAAAAACATATTCGCCAATTGTTACTTTTCCTTCTGTTGTCGCGATCCTACAATTTGTGCCAATACTGGAGTTAGAATTAATAATTATACATCCGTTTCTTACATTCAATTCTGATTTTCTTCCAATAAAAACATTATCATTCAATTGAATATTTGATTCGTCGCCTCTTATACTTAGCAAAGCTAAATCGTCAACAATTACACCTTTGCCTAAACTAATTTTTCCCGGCTGCCGTAAAGAAACACCAATACCTATAGTTGAACCACGCCCAATTTTGTTAAATAAAATTTTATAAAATTTTTGTCTAAGGAACAAACCCGGAAGTGAAGGTAAATTCATCAAAAAGAAAGTAATAATTTCATACTTAATTAAATTGGATAATTTTCTATTACCAATTATTAAATCCTGATATTTTTTCAGAGGTGAAATATTATTTTTACTAAATTCATGAAAAGTTAATGAATCATTATTTTCATTTTTTTCGTAATTAATATTTACATGTTCCATAAATATTATTCTGTTTATTTATTAGTAATAAATGAGTTGTACCACAATTCCATATTCAATAATCCCCAAATTCTCATTTGATGATCAACAATTCCTTTTTGATGTTCATCTTTAATTTTATTAACATAATTTCTATTAAAATAACCATCTGATATTAATTTTGAAGAAGAAAAAACATCATTTATCATTTCTTTCAAATCATTTTTAAGCCAACGATTGAGAGGAAATCCAAAACCTTGTTTCTCACGTGTTAACAAAACAGGAGGTAAATATTTTTTTGAATATTCACGTAAAATTGCTTTTAACTTTCCGTTTGAAACTTTCCATTCCGGAGGTAATGTTGCGGCAAATTCTACCAATTTATGATCCAAGTATGGTGACCTTCCTTCCAAACTATGTGCCATTGTCATTCTATCAAGAATTTGAAGAGTATAATCAGGTAGCCTGCTCATTAAGTCAGTGTACATCATTGCATCCAAATAATTATTGGTTACATCGTCATTAAAATAATTGCCAATATATTTTGATGGATGATCTCCATTTAGTTTGGATTGTAAATCTGAAGAATACAATTCATTTTTGTTTTTATCTAAAAATCTAAAAAAAGACATACTTTCAAAATATCTTCTATCATCATCAAATGATGACATATGATTTAGCCAACGCAGCTTTTGTGATAAACTTTTTTTTGAAAAATCTTCGGGGAAAATTTTAATTAAAGTCTCTAAACTTGTTTTTCTAATTATCTCTGGAATATTATGTAAGTAACTCACAAATTTATTACCATGATATCTGTCGTATCCACCAAAAAGTTCATCACCTCCATCTCCGCCAAGAGCAACGGTAACATGCTGGCGTGTTACTTGTGATATATTATAAACGCTAATTGCGAATGGATCCGTTGGTTCATCCATCATATCAATTACTTTAGGTAAAATATCAAGAATTACCGGTTTGATTAAAAATTCTCTGTGAGTTGTATTATATTTTTCCGCAACAGCCTTTGCATATGGAAGTTCATTATAATCATCATCAACAACACCAATTGAAAAGGTATTGGGCTTGCTTTCAGATTTCAAACTAATTAAACTGGCAATAAGACTTGAATCAATTCCACCGCTTAAAAATGCCCCCAAGGGAACATCGCTCATTAATCTCATTTTAACAACTTCAGCCATCATATTATCAAGTTCTTCTATGGCTTGTTGTTTTGTACCTTTATATTTTTCGATATAAGAAGGTTTCCAATATTGCTTTATTTCTAACTTTCCGTCTTTCACTAATAAAAAATGTCCGGCAGGAAGTTTTTTAATTTCGTTAAACATTGTGTTCGGTGCGGGTATAAATCTTAATGACAAATAACAATCCATAGCCTCAAAATTTATACTTCTTTCAATATTTTTTTCTTGCAATATTGTTTTAACTTCAGAGCCGAAAAGAAATTTCTGATTATCAAAATGATAGAATAAAGGTTTCTCGCCTAATCTATCCCTAGCAATAAAAAGTTGTTTTTTATTATTATCCCAAATTGCAAATGCAAACATTCCTCTTAAATGATCGACACAATTTACTCCAAATTCTTCATATAAATGGATTATGGTTTCGGAATCTGTTTTTGTTTTATAAATATGGCCTTTATTTAGTAGAATTTCTCTAAGTTCCTGATGATTATAAATTTCGCCATTGAAAACCAACCAAACAGTTCCATCTTCATTTGTCATTGGTTGATGACCAAGACTTAAATCAATTATACTTAATCTTCTAAAACCAAGTCCGACATTTTTGTTTAGATATTTTCCTTCGTCATCAGGTCCGCGATGGACTATCGAATCCATCATATCATTGATGATCGGCTCTTCAACTGATCTGTTAAAATCATGGTAAATTTTACCACAAATTCCGCACATATTTTTCCTATATCGATTTAATAAATTATTTCTTAAGACCTAATAATTCACCTACTAAATTAACTACATCTTTGGCTTTATTTTGTTCTCTCCTAACTAATGGTATCATTTTCTCTTTTGTATCAAGACGTTTGCTCCAACCATCTTTAATAATTTTCATTAAATTTTCATAATTCATGTCTTCAAAGTTTATTATCCAATCACCTTGCCCAATTGTTTTTACATATCCGCCGGATTTTGGATAAGCATTAATCGTTATCATTGGCGTTAATGCTGCAGAAGAAAGAATTAAAGAATGAGTTCTCATTCCAATGTGCAATCCGCATTTGCTTAACAAACTTGTAATTTCTTGATATGTATATTTTGCATTTGCAATAATTGTAATCTTATTTCTGTTTTTAACTTTTGCTAATACCTCGTTTACAATTGTTATATCCATTACTTGAGTAACTGTAAACATAATATCTAACTTCATTTCTTCTATTATTGAATCAAGTGTTTTTGCAATTAGTTCGACGAATTTTTCTCTTCCAAATTCTTCACCTCCATGCATTATTTTTTGCCATGAATCTATGTACGCGTTTATATTAAAACTCAATGTTCCATTTGGATTCTTAAATAATCCCTCTTTTTGAGCTATTTCATTAATTTTGCGCTCATCGATATTCTTTGTATTTATTGCGCAATCAGCACCATCAATTATCTTTGTATATTTCAGCTTATTATTGTCAAGCATATCTTTTGATTGCTGATCGCGAACACTTAAATATGGACTAGCATCTAAAATTTTCTGCATTGCGGCTCTACCGCGATCCGTTGTGATTGGACCTAAACTTGCATTATATGGAAGTATAGGAATATTTTTCTTTTTAGCAGCCGGAGCGAATAAGGCTATTGTAGATAAATAATTGAAAAGTGGATTAAAATATTTTCTATCAAATAATATATTATCTGTTATTAAAACTAGATCCGTATCAATCATTGATTTATAAGTTGGATAACCAAATATTTTGAATGCCATATTCCATGGTTTTAATCCCATTGCCTCAATATTATGATGACCAAAATGTTTATTTACAAAATCAACACTCCACGTTGGAATTAAAAATTTAATGTCGGAATATTTTTCAGTAATATCATCTAGCAAATTACCCAATATTGCATTATCGCCAGCATTTCTTCCGGAAAAATTTCCTAAAACCGTAATTCTTTTCATTATTTATTTTGCTCCTTTTATTTCAAAAAACTTTAAATCAACTTTTTTTCTTTGTACCAAATTGCTGTTCTTGATAATCCTTCTTCTAAAGTAACTTTAGGATTGTAATTCAATATTGTGCGCGCTTTTGTAATATCGAAAGCTCTATCTTTAACAAAAAAATCTATTCTTCTTCTAAATATAGGAGGTGAAATTCCAAATGGTTTACAGACAAACTCACACAAAGCACCGGCAACCCAAACCGGAAATACCGGTATTTTTATTTTTGAAATGGGTTTGTTAAGAATCTTTGCTATTTTTTCTACTAACTCATTTAAAGTTAAATATCCATTTCCGCCTATTGTAAATATTTCGTTATTTGCTTTATCGCTTTCTCCGGCTAATCTAAATCCTTCAACCAAATCCTCAACAAATGTAAGATGATATAATACATTTCCGCTTCCTATCATTTTAAATTTGCCATTGCTTATTGTCTTAAAAAGCTTAAGAAATCTTGTATCGCCGGGGCCATAAATGCCAACAGGACGAACAACTGTACCGGCTAATCCTTCTTCCTTAAAAAATTTCAAAGCTAACTTTTCTCCATCCAATTTTGATTCTTGATAATAATCACCGGGATTATCCGGATGTGTTTCTTTTGCCGGAGGATTCTTTATATCACCTTGAACACCGACTGTACTGCAATGAACGAACTTTTTTACTCCGGCTTTTTTTGCCGCAACTAATAGTTTTCTTGTCCCTTCAACGTTTACATCCCAAAAATATTTTTGGGGAACTCCTTCAGTTCTATATGCTGCTCCAATATGATAAACAACATCAATGTCTTTCATCAAATTATCGTCAATTTCATCTTCTGCTAAATCAATATAAGCCAATTCAATATCCAAATCCTTCAACAACTCGGTGTTGCTTGTCTTTCTAATTGTTCCTTTTACATTGTAGCCATTTTTTAACAAATTTTTTATCATGTATGAACTTGTAAATCCATTTGCTCCGGTGACTAAAGCTTTCATTAATCCAAAACTCCTATTTTTTCAGAAATTGTAAAACCTCTTTTTGAATAATATCTTTCTAAATCCTCAATTTCTTTTATCGTCTTAATTTTATCCCATCCGATTATATCACAAATTTTATCAGCATACTTTAAAGAATTGATGGGATTATCTCCTAATGTTGTTCTGCGCAAAAGTAAATCTTGCAAATGAACAACAGATTCGTTTTGAGCTTTTGATTTAATAATTTCTTTTAATTCTTTGTTCTCTAAATTCCAATTCCATTCAAAAATTCCGTATTCCACATTTGTTTTGGCTTGGAATTTAATATTTTTTCTTTTGCCAATACTTTTATTTTCGAAAATTTTATTCAAAACTTTTTCGGCAACAAGTCGTGAAGTAGTTAATTTAACTCCCGATAAACTGTATAAACCTTGAGGTCCGCCATGTTCGAAATGATTAATTATTATTTCTCTAACTGCAATTTCATTTGTTCCTTGTTTTTTAGCAGGAAGCAACCCAGAATATATTTGCAAAATTTTATCTTTTGTTAAATTCAAATTAGGTATTGATAAATTCAAATCATCAATAAAACTATTTATTGAATCTTCATTTGGAATTGGATTTTCCTCTATTCCATCCCATGCTTGATGTGTGGTTCCTGCAAAAAGTTTCCCTTTCCATGGACGTAAAAAATAAGCTTTTGCATTATCTTTTGGCGGTGTAATTGCAAGCGCATGCTCGGACAACGAATCAACATCAAATAAAATATTCCATGCGATTGAATACATAAATAACCTTTCAAAATCCTTGTGGAATGTTTTTGCCAATTCTCTGCTCCATGGACCAGTAGAATTTATAACTATTTGGGAATTAAATTCAATTTCAGTATTTGATTCTTTATCAAGAGCAATAACACCTTTAACTTTGTTATCAGCTTGAACAATATTTTTTACTTCAATATAGTTTAAAGCAGTAGAACCATTATTTATAGATGCTTTAAGAATTTCCAAAATTACCAATTGAGAATCATCTATGGCTCCGTCGTTCCAAACTGCGCCGCCTTTTAATTCATTTGTATCTACCATTGGGAAAATTTCTTTTACTTTCTTTGTTGAAATTACCTTCCCATTTAGTAGACTATTTTTTTCTTCAACTTCACTATTTCGTGACATTGATAAAATATCATTTAGATTTAATGCTGCCCACATTATTGAATTTCTTTGTAATCCTTTATTATACAAAGGCATTAAGCAAGAAATTGGTTTAGTCAAATTCGGAAAATTTTTAAGAAACCATTTTCTTTCACCAACTGATTCTTTAAATCTATGCAAATCCAAAGATTGCAGATATCTTAATCCACCATGAACTATACGTAAACTATTAAAACTTGTAGCCGAACCAAAATCATTTTTTTCAAGTAATAGTGTTTTCAATCCTCTGCAAGTTGATTCATAGGCAAGCATAACACCATAAAAACCTCCGCCAATTATGATCATGTCATAATTATTTTTTCTTGCGGAATTAATATCTCTAATTATTTTAGTCATTTTTAATTTATTATAATTATTTAGAATCCAACCATCTTTTTTTCCAATCATGAAAAACAATTAGCGACCATAAAATATGACTGTGATTGGCAACTCCCAAATTATGTTCGCTTTTTAAATTATTAATCATTTCAAAATTAAATATTCCATCTTCTTTAATTTTGTTTTCATCTAGCAAGTTATCCATTAAAGGTTTAAACTCTTTATTCAACCAATTTTTTATTGGTATCGAAAATCCTTCTTTAGGTCTATAAATACATTCTTTCGGAACATGTTGAGCGGCAACTTTTTTAAGAATTATTTTTGTTTCTGATGAATTAGTTTTAAATTTTTCAGGAATCTGAAATGCTAAATCAACCACATCAGGATCTAAATATGGAACTCTAGCTTCTAGAGAAACCGCCATCGACATTCTATCAACTTTTGTTAAAATATTATCAACCAAATAGCTTTTAACATCAACGTATAAACTTCTGTTAAGTTCTCCTCTATCACCTGCTTTACTAAATAATTTTAGAATATGATCTGCCGAATTTTTATTAATTTCTTTCAAAGAACCTTTTGTAAACAGACTTTGTTTTACAACATCGCCGATAAACATGCGCCATCTAGTATGTGAAAGTTCGTTTTCAAATTGCAGACCTTCAATAAATCTTTTCGATTTATTTATCAAACCTTTTTTCTTAATTGTTGGATTAAATGAATTAATAACCGGTTCAATTAAACCTTTTCGCAAAAAAGAAGGAATTTTTTCAAATTGATTTGCCTTATGATTTGCAAGATAAGTTTCATATCCGCCAAATAATTCATCACCTCCGTCGCCGCTTAAACTTACGGTAACATGTTTTCTTGCAAGTCTGGAAACTAAATATGTAGGGAAAATTGAGAAATCGCCAATCGGATCATCCATAAATTGCATTAAATGATTGAACAAATCCAAAACATCTGGTTTAATAATTTCATCTTTATGATCAACACCAAGATGATCCGCGACTTTTCGAGCCCAATTTAATTCGTTATATGTCGGATCATCAAACCCAATACTAAAAGTTTGAGCACTTCCCATAGAAGCTACAATTAAAGACGAATCAACCCCTCCGGATAGAAAAGCTCCAAGCGGTACATCGCTTATCATCTGCATTTTAGTTGATTTTTTAATTTGCCAATCTATTTTCTCAATCCACTCGGCTTCACTAATATTTTGAATATTGCTGTGAAACGGAACATCCCAATATTCTTTAGGATTACATTTAGGATTTGAAATATCTATTTCTAAATATTTTCCTGGTTCTAATTTTTTTATGGATTTAATTAAAGTTGATTCACCGGGAATATATTCCCAAGAAAGAAATTCTCCAAGTGAATTCATATCAAGTTCTTTTTCTACTAATTTGCTTTCCAAAATGGCTTTAATTTCAGAGCCAAAAATAATACGTTTATTATTGAACGCATAGTAAACCGGCTTAATTCCAATATGATCGCGAACAAGAAAAAATTTATTTTTATTTATATCATGCATTGCGATGGCAAACATTCCATTTAAATGCTTTGGAAAATCTATCCCCCATTCTTCATAGCCATGAACAATTACTTCTGTATCGGAATTAGTCTTGAATATATGACCTTTACTTGTTAATTCATTTTTTAATTCGGGGAAATTATATATTTCTCCGTTGAAAACTGTCCATATAGATTTATTTTCATTATATATTGGCTGACTTCCACCGCTCAAATCAATAATCGATAATCTTCTCATACCCAATGCTGCGTTGCCGTGAATTGCCAATCCGGCTTCGTCAGGTCCGCGATGGTACAAAGTATCAACCATAGATTTCAACAATTCATTAGAAATTGCTGGGATCGATTGAAAAGTAACTACACCGGCAATTCCGCACATTACAAACTCTCCAATAATTTTTTAAGTTTAGAGGTATATACTTTTCTCGAATATTCTTTCTCATACAATTTTAATGCATTTTCCGCTTTTTGTTTTGATAAATTCTTATCATCTATTGCGAGTAAAATACCCTCAGCCATATTTTGCGGATTGGGTTCTACTAAAAATGAAACATCATCTGTTAAAACTTGTGTATGTGAATATATCTTCGTTGCAACCAGGGGTTTTTTCGAAGCTAATTGCTCGTATATTTTAAGTGGTGTATTTGTTCCGTCACTTCTTGGTGAAAGTAAAATATCTGCCTTTGCGGAAAATTCTTTTGCATACTTTTGCGCTACTCTACCTGTAAATTTAATATAATTGCTTACTCCATTTTCATTTGCCAATTTTCTAAATTCATTTACTTGATCTTGTGTTCCGCCTGCAATAATTAGCTTTACCTTTTTATTTGCTGCAATAACATTTTTCATTGATTGTACTAGAATATCAATTCCTTGATATTTTTCAAGTGTTCCTGCATATACCAAAAGTTGTTCATCGTTTTTTACAAAATCTTCAACTTTAAAATCCAGTTCAGATTCAACTGACTTTTGCTGATTATAATTTTTTTGTTTCACCGGCTCAAATATTGAATTTTCAATAAGGAAGTGTTTTTCTTTTCTTGTGATGATTGTATTTACATAATCTCTTAAATCAGGACAAATTGTTATTACAGCGTCAGCACTGTGCAGACATTTGTCTTCCAAAGTTTTAAAAGTATTGATTAGAAATTTAGATGTTGTAAATTGAAAATTAGTTAATTGTTGTGGTAAACTTGAATGCATATCATAAATTAGTTTATACCTAAAAATAGGTTTAAAGAACCAAGCAAAGAATACTGCTTCTTCATGAGCATGAACAACATCATATTTATTTATAGTTAATAGCCAAATCATTTTTAATATAATAAATATATCCAGAAATAATTTTAATGGAGATGGTCCCAATTTTACATTACCCAATATTTTAAATCTAGGGATCCTTATAATATTAACATTGGGAATATCAACATCCTGACCTTCACCATAAGTAAGAAAATCCATTTTAACACCTAATTCTGAACTTATTAAAGTTCTGTAATAAACAGAAAATGGTGTTCCTCTTGGCGAAAAAAAAGGCTGAGGTGCAATAACTAAAGTTTTCATTTATTTTCTATTTCGTTTAACAATTTGCATTGAAATTTGGTTTTTTATAAAATTATAAACACCTTCTAATTTACCAAATGTTTTAAATTGAGTTTTAGAATCAGTTATTTTTTTATAAATACTATCGAATGGTTTTTCAATATCTATATTATCATTGATAATAAATCCAAAACTACCTGGTTTCTTAACTTCATGAATAAACGGAAGCGGATCACTTCCCGGAATATTTAACACACCTTTTCTCAAAGCAATACTAAAAATATTTGGTTGTCTCCAAAAAAAAGGACGATTTCCATTGTCACCCAAATATAAAGGAAATGTATTATTTTGCAACACTAATTTTTCAACAATTTGCTTTCTATTTCCAAACCATTTTCCAACTCCCCAAGGAATTACAGAAATTGAACCTTTCTCATTAACATATTTGAGAATTTTATCTATTTTTTCACCATCATTTGGATCATCTATTAAACCTAAAGCTAAAACCTCAAGCTTTTCCTTTGTTACAATTTGCCTTCCGGCTATTAAAATAATTTTAAAATTATTTTTATCAATTAAGATTATTGAGTTTTGATTTTTAGATTCTGTAATTTCCCAATCACCTATTTTTTTCTTTCGTTTTGAAAAAGAGGATATCTTTGCAAATTGATTTACATTATGTGATTCAGTTAAGCATAGCACGGATAAAAAATCTGCTATGTTATTTTGTTTAGCTTTTTCAATAAAATTAGCTTTTGCAGAATTAAAAAATGAGCCCAAATTATAACATTCATGTATATGAATGTGCGCATCGATAATTATTGATTGCATATAAAATTCTTTTGTGAAAGGATATGATAAGTTTAGACAAGTAATTAAAGAAATGTCGGATTGTGGTTAAAAAATCCGACATTTCTGAAAATTTTTAGAGTTTAGTCCATTCTGTTTCTTTTGATTCTTTAACTCTTTCATAATATTTATTTTTGTTATACTTATGATATGATCGGTAACCTGACTTATAATCAAAATTATTTAATACAACGCCAATAAATGAATCTTGACCATTTTTTGTTAATAATTCATGGGATTCAATTAACCAATCAACTTGAGTTTTATTTGCAAAAACAATTAAAATAGACATATCAACTATATGTGATAGAATTTCTGCATCTGTTATCGTCATAATAGGCGGTGAATCAAGTAAAACAATGTCAAATTCTTTTTTCAATTTTTCAACAAACTCTTTCATTTGTGCTGATCCAAGTATTTCCGAAGGATTTGTTGGAATTGTTCCTGAAGCTATATAAAATAAATTTTCAACATCTGTTTTTCTTAAAATATCCGCAAACGAAACTTGTCCGAATAAATAATTAGTAAATCCAGGTGAACTGATTCCATTAAAAACAGAATGAATTCTTGGAATTCTTAAGTCGCAATCAAGGATTATAACTTTTTTCCCGGATTGGGCAAAACTTGCAGCCAAGTTAACAACTGAAGTTGTTTTTCCTTCTTGGGGAGCCGATGAAGTTACAAGAATAGACTTAGAGCCTTTGTCTAATTTTGAAAACTGAATTCTAGTTCTTAAAGCACGATATGATTCAGCTGCTGCAACTTCACTATTATCCTTGATTATTATTTCCGCATTTTTTACCGAAGTATCAATTTTTTTAACATATTTAGAAATTGTAGCTAAAACCGAGATACCTTCATTTTTTACATCTTCCGGCGTTTTAATGGCAGTATCAAAAATATTTCTAATATACACAAAACCAAATGAAATTAAAATACCAGCCAAAAGCCCAATTAAAACAATTTTAATTCTATTTGGAGAATCTGGCAAATCCGGAACAGTCGCAGCACTTAAAATAAGAACATTACCCGGAATAGATTGTTCATTTAATAAAGCTTCTTGGTATTTATCTTCTAATACTAAATATAATTTTTCTAAAGACTGCCTTTCTCTTTCTAACCTAGCAATTTCTAACGTTTTTTGAGGTAACGCTCTAAATTTTGTATCATATTCATTAACTACATCATTAATTTTATAATTTTCAGCTTGTTTTGCCCTAAGTTCAACCTCTGTTTTAAAGATTTCTTTTGTTAATTGCCTCATGTCTTCAGGGCTTGATGAATATATTTGTGATTGATACTGTTCAATTTTAACATTTAATTCTTTTTTAAGTTTCAAAATCCTCTGATCTAATTCTTTTACTATTTCAGTGTTTGCAGATTTTTGCCCGCTGCCTGTAATCGCAATTGCTCGCTGCGTTTCAATTCTAGAAATTTCTTCCTGAAGCATTTTGATTGCAGGTTCATCAGATTTGGAAACTAGATAATCATATGTTGTAGGATCTTTTTTAGCTAATTCACTTTTTAATTCTTCAAGAGTCTTTTGCAACATAGAAATTTCAATTTTGCCAACATTTTTCTCAGATTCAAATTTTGTTAAAGTTTGTATTAAATTGCTTGCTTGTCCGTCTAACTCAATACTTCCGCCTTGCAATTGATAAATTTTAATATTTTCTTCTGCTTGCATTAATTCTTGATGCTTTAGTTCCTTTTGGGATTGTAAGAACTCTTTTACTTTTGTAAGTTGTTCTCTATTCTCAGCAAGATTAAATTGTCTATACACATCAGCATATGAATTTGCCATTAAAGCGGCCTCATAAGGTGAAGGAGATTCAGCTGAAATCTCCATAAAATCTAATCCATTTTTTTGAATAATTTCAACATTTTGCAATAGTACATTTGCCGCAGATTTAGCCGAGCGTAATTTGTTTTTCTTGCTCTCAAAAAAACCATCATCTCTCAACATTAAATCCAAATCATTTACTTTATTAAATGTTTTAACCGAGTCAAGAATAACTTGTGCAACTTTTTCGCGGATGGTAATGTTTGTTATTGTTTCAATTTCATTCGCAATAAATAATTCATTATTCCCTGAACCAAAATCTTTAGTAAAAGAATCTAAGATACTCCCCTTGGGTTTGGAAATTTTTATTGTTGTTGTTGCTTTATAGACATCTTCTGCAAAAATGGAATATATAACAGATGAAATAAGAAATACTAAGGTAATTATAAGAATTAAAGCTATGTTATTTTTTACCAAAGAAAAATAATCATGAGCAGTATTGCCTTTTGCATTATTATTTTTTTTTATGTTTGCTGAATTCTCCACTTGTCTGCCTTTTTTACTTAATTTTAATAATTTTTGCGAATTTTTCGTTTATTAATTTAAATACATAATCGCAATTAGAAGAAAAATATTTAAAGAAGTATGATCAAAATCATACATATAAGAAAATTTTGGATATTATTTTTTATCGGAATATAATAGTGTAAAGTAAGTATTTATTAACTCATTATCGAAATATTTCCAAAGGTATTGATCTTCAATAATTTTATTACCTTTTTCCCCAATTCTCTTGAATATTCCGGATTATCCAATAAGTAAATTACTTTATTAACAAAATCTTCCTTGTTTTTTGCATAAATACCGGCATCTTTTGCAATTCTTTTTGTTTCATCCAAATCAAAACTAACAAATGCTTTTTCTGCCTTCATATATTCAAAAACTTTAACAAGAGTTAAAAATTCGTTAAGATTGTTTGGCATATCAGGTGCAATACATATATCCGCAACATAAAGATACTCCATTACAGAATTTTGCGAAACATTTCCCTTAAACTCTATAAATTCCGAAAGGTTTCTTTTTTTAGCTATTCTTTCCATTTCGTTTCTGATATCACCATCACCTAATAAAACAAATTTTATATCTTTTTTATTGAAATTAATTACAATACTTTCCGCCAATTCAATAATAAAATCAATATTATCAGTTATTGCCATCAACCCGACGTAAAGTACTACTTTCTTGTTTTTATACTCATTTATCAGTTCTGAATTCTCTTTAGCTTTAAATTCATCCAAAGGACCATTATAAATAATAGAACATTTTTTATTTTGTATATTCCATTTTTCATTTAATCTATTTTTGAATGATTCATTCACCACAATTATAGCGTTAGAGCTTCTAACCATTAATTTTTCATTTAGATAAAGTAATTTTAAAATGAACTTATTTTTAAACTTCATTTTATAAAGCTCAGGGGGCTAAATCATGCTGGTCATAAATTGATTTTACTCCAAATATCTTGATAAAATATGAAAGCGGCCAAAAGAAATCGGGCGGATTTGCAAAGTGTACAATTTTTTTTTTTTAAATAAAACCAAATATGTCACATATAAAAATATTTTGATTAAAGAAGTCATGTATTCAAAAATAAAACCGAAAAAACTACCCTTTGATTGATTATCTTTATATCGATAAACGTTGATTCCATTTAAAACTTCAAACGAACTGTTATCTCTTTTTGATCTAGGACTAACAACAAAAACATTAAAACCACCACTTTTTAGTGAGTTTGCTTCTTTAAAAACTCGGCTATCAAACGGATAAGAATTGTTTTGAACTACTAATGCGATATTAATTTTTTTATTATACATTAAGATTTTTTTGAATTTTTAATTTTTAAAATATTTATAAAATGTAAATCTACAAAAATTGATGTTTTTAAATGAATTTAACTTAATAAATTTTTATAAATTTTGACTAAATCTTTAGTTTTAATTTTAACATCTAATAATCTTGAATAATTCGAAGCATTTTTTCCAAGTTTTTTTCTTAGATTATTATCATTTATTAATAAAAGTATTTTTTCTGCTAATTCAATAAAATCATTTTCGTTAATTAATAGTCCATTTTCACCATTTTTTATAACTTCAGGAATGCCAGCATGAAAAGTACTAATTGTTGGCAGACCACTTGACATTGCTTCAACAAGAGTACCAGGAATTCCTCTTTGTCATTTTGTCTTTTGCCGTTATTTTTTACAACCATACTAGGAAGAATAAAAATATCAGCATTTTTATATTCATTTAGTAAATGAGTGCTAAAATGCTGAATATGTCCAAGAATTTCAACATAACTCGATAAATTATTTTCAGAAATAAATTCTTGAATTTTACTTCTAAGTGGTCCATCACCTATTATTTTTAAATTTAAATTAACTTCTTTATTTCCTTTAATTATTTTATTTACTGCCCTGAGTAAAACTAACGGTCCTTTTTTATCAGTAAGCCTTCCGCAAAATAATAATGTCATTTTCTCTTTCTGTGGATATTCTCTGTCGGGGGAAAAAAACCTTTGTGTATTTATTCCATGATAATGAATAATAATTTTATTTTCAGGTATGCCAAGTTTTAACATATCTTTTTTCATATCTTCAGACATTGCAAGAAATATATCAACAAAATTAAATAATTTCTTTAAGTATAACTTTCCAACCCCATAATATTTTGAGGGTAAGTTGGTTATATCCCAACCATAACCTGAAACTACAATCGGTATCTGGGCTTCTTTTATAACATCTAAATAATATCTTGCATCCACTAAAAAATGAAAATGTAATAATTTTATATTGTTAAGTTTTATATAATTTAAAATTGCTTTTTTCGCATTATTGGATAATTTTCTAAAAAACTTATAATATAAATCGTCTATTTTTTGTTGTCGAGTTGAAAGTAATTCATTGACTTTTAAAATTGATATATTTTCAATATTTAAATCATCTTTAAAATTTTTACATAATACGAAAACTTTATATTCATTTTCTTCATTAACAAATTTTATTTGATTATATACAAATGTTTCTGATGGCTGTAAAAATGTACGTATTAAATGTGCGATATTAATTTTTTCTGATTTCATTTTGTTTTAACTTCAGCTTCGGTATATTTTAGCCAGATTATTTATATGTAAATCAATAGAAAAATTACTTTTTGCCCATTCTTTTGAATCAAATGACAAATTCTGCCTTAATTCTTCAGAATCTAATATTTGCGACAAATTATTATATAAATCATCTTCGTCTTTTGATTTAAAAATTTTTGCAAATTCTCCATTTTTCGAAATTTCTAACATTGGAGGGATATCGTTTATAACTGCTGGAATTCCACAAAACATTGCTTCAACAACAGCTATTCCAAATGTGTCATGGTTAGATGAATAAACGAAAATATCCAAACTTTTTAAAATATTACCAATATCACTTCTTTTTCCAAGAAAAAATGTTTTATCAAGTATTCCTTTTTCTTTACAAAACTCATAGCATTTTTTATAAGAACTTGCGGGTCCGTTATTCCATCCGCCAACAAACACAAAATTTACATTATTGTATTTTTCATATATTTTAGGTAATACTTTACAAATGGTAAACTGATCCCTTCCGGAATTATTAAAATTCCCAATCATTCCTAACAGTAAAGAATTTTTAGGAAGGATCAATTCATTTTTTAAATTTCCATCCGCTTTTTCTAATTTGCTACCGTCAATTCCATTGTATACTACATGAAAATTATTTTTTGTATTAAAACTTTCTTCTTCTTTTAATCTTTTTAGATAACTATTACTTACGGCAATATTTGCAAAAACATTTTTTATGAGAAATTTCATAACAAGTTTATCTTTAATGGGATAAACCGAACCGTGATGACTAATTATATTTTTAACATTCAATCCACGCGTTGCCAGATATGCATATAGTCCTTCTAATGCTTGATGAGAGTGAATAACGTTTATATTTTTCTCAATTATTATTTTCCTTAGTTCTTTAATTACTTTTAAATCAATCGGTTTATTGCGTTTAATCTTTATTACTTCAATACCATTTTCAATAAAATCATTAACCAAATCACCTTCATTAAATGTAACCACAAAAAAGTTCAAACCTTTTGTTTTCCCGTTTTTGCAGACATCAAGTAATAGTACTTCTATACCTCCTCGAAATAATGTATCTCTAAGTTGAATAATATTCATCATGGATTAAAGTTTGATCTCATTTCGTGAATTAATTTTTGAGACCAAAGCAGCAAATAAATTATCCCAACTGTAATTTTCCAAAATTGAATCCGGTACATTATTTATTTTGCTAGTCAACGTTAGTGTTTTATCTATTTCATTTAGATATTGCTCATAATTATCGGCGAAAATAATATAGTCAGCAACTTTTTCTTTTCTAAGAGAATACATGTTTGTCGATATTATCAATTTTTTCATTGCTAAATATTCAAAAACTTTTACTGGACTTACAGAATCATTTACTTCATGTACTTTAAATGGGTTCAGACAAAGATCAAATGAATTGATATATTTTGGAATTTCCGATTTTTCTTTTGGTCCAAGCAAGTGAACATTATTATACCTTTTTATCGAATCAATTGGAAAATTGCTTTCTGTATGTCCGACAAATACAAAATTATAGTTTGGTCTCTTTGAAATGATAAATTCCAGTAATTGCTCATCTATAAATCTAAATAATGTTCCTATAAATCCTATTATCGGCCCGTTTAATTGTAAGATTTCGGATGGAATTTCAAAGTTATTAGATTTATTTATTTTAATATTATGTCCATTCGGTATTACAATTATTTCCGAGCTGCACAAATTTTGATATTTTTCTTTTATTTTCAGTGCTGATACTATTGAAATATTACTGTTTGAATATGCCAGTTTTAAATATTTCAACAAAGTTTTATATTCTTTAACATTACCTGCTAAAATTGAATAATACGGTCTATCATCAGCAAGATCAAAAATTTTATAACAATTTATTTTTTCAAGATACGAACTAAATTGAATTTCATTGAACCAAATAATAAATTCGTTTATACCCTTTTTATCTAAAAATCTTTTTATATCGTTAAAAAGTTTTTTGTTGTAATATTTTCTTAAAAAAAAATTTTGGGGAAAAGGAAATAAAGCTGAAGGAGTTATTATAAATAAATTATTGTTTACTTCTTTAATTTTTGTTTTAAAATAATCATTTGAATCATGTTTTTCTTTCTAATCATAGATACGCTTGATTCAATATAAAAAATCTTATGGCCATTTTGACTTAGTCGTAAAGCAAATTGTTGCTTTCTAAACCAAGCTCCTTCAAACCACTTATGCCCGCCAAAAAAAATTATATTCATTATAAACCAAATTTATTTTGATATATTTTTACAGATGATATTACTCCGGCTAAATAAAATAATATTGGTACATTTATACCGTTCACTGCAGTAATAAAATCAACTGATTTAATGATCAACATCATAAATGCAAATACAGAAATTGATGTCAATGTTTGGTTAGTATCGAAAAAGTATTTGATTTTTGAAAATGATAATATTATTGCGCCAAATTCAAACAAAATAAAATACGTAATTCCCCCTATTCCAAAAATAGCTAGCAAACTGAAATAAGAACCATGACCTCCTGCAAATAATAAATCTCTTGCAAATTCTTCGGCATTTCTAACAGAAGAAAAAATGAATCCCGAATAAACATTTATACCTTTTCCAAAAATTGGATTTTCCAAAAATGTTTCTATGTAAAATTTCCAAGCTAAACCTCTAAAAGCGTCTTGACCCATAAAATTTCCGGCATCAAGAGTTGTCAGTCTGCCTGTTTGACCTTGAAGAACACTTTCAGGTAAAAATATTGCAGCAGCGATTACAAAAAGTGCACCAACTCCAATTAAATAAATAAAATTTCGCGGAAAAAAGAAAAATGAGACAATAAATATAGAAACAAATGTCCCTATTAATACTGTTCTTCCACCACTTAAAAAAAGAAAAAAAAGCAATGATAATAGCGCAAAGTAGTTAATTTTTTTATCTGAGACATAAATCGCAAAAAGAGAAGGAATTCCTATAATTACTACTTCCGATAATCCGCCAAGTCTATATGCGGTTCCACCATATTGGATTTTCCTGTATTTTCCATATTCGCCGCCATAATCAAATGCACCAGATAAAAAAGGAATATTAAAATCGAGAAAATGTGCAATTATTCTCAAGAAACCTAAAAATAATGCAATATATAGAAGTGTTTTAAAGAATTTTTGAAAATCAATTTGTTCAAAGTATTGAACAATAAAAATACTAACGGAAAAGTATAAAATTATATTATTAATAATAGTGAAATATATCCTTGTTTTTCCAGTATTTGCCATATTAGTATAGTACGTTGTGAAAACTTCATTTTGGAAATAGCTAATTGCAGCCCAAATTATTAAAATGAGAATTGAAAAAATAAAAATTTGAAGTCCATTGAAATTTAATCTTTTTTCTTTTGATCTAGCTTTATTTATTATTATAAATTCATTGATTAAAAGTAAAAACACTAATATTGGCATCCATTCAATAAATTGGAAATTAGGAATTGATCTAAAATTTCCGAAACTGAATGGCAATAAAGCAGCTAATGATAAAACTGTAAATTGATAAAATCTATTTAAACTTAAAAAAACTACAGCACCTATCGGCACCAAAAGAGTTGTAATCATATTTATAATTTTATTTCTGTTACTAAATTATTTTTTGCTTCAATTAATAAATTTTTGGCTTTTTCTTTCTTTCCGTAATGTGGAGAGTACTGATATTCTTCTAATTTTATTTTGTTACTATTTGATATAGAAAAAGAAATATTGTTTGTATCCAAATAAATAGAAGAATTTTTCAATATTTCTATGTTTTTAATGTGTGATGCTAAATTAATTCTTGAAAAGAACTTACCATTATATGTATCATTTATTTTTAAAATATTATCGGAAAGCTCAAATTTTCTAAATCTTGGATTTATATCATTTATAAAATTTATTTTAAATTCTATTATATTATTCTCGAAATTTATTACTTCATATTTATAGTACTTCTTTAAATTCCAAAATCCGTTTTCACTCAAATCCAATTTTTCATCTAATTCATTATATAGGGTATTATGATAATAATAACTGCGGAATTTATTTCTTTCAATTTTGTCTTGTGAATAACAAAAAGAACCGGGGTCTACAATTATTTGCATTCCATCAATAGAAAGCGTAAAACTACCAACATCAAGATGATTATGCCCCCCTTTACCATTTTGTCCAATTGGAATAAGAGATACGCATAAATCGAAATGCTTGTTCTTTAAAAAATAAAATCCTCCTTTTTCAAAACTGAAGGAACTCCCTATTTTTCGTGGAACAATTTTTTTTTCAAATAAATTTATTTTTTCGATTTTGGGGAGGTAATTATAAATAATTTTATCTCGTTTATTACTAACAGAACTAAATTGATGATCAAAAATATGTTCGCCCAAATTTAATAAATATGCGTGGTCATCTTCATTTTCGTAAGGATCATTATTCTCAGAATTAAAAATCAATAATCTTCCACTATCGTTATCACCAATCTGTGGCGCAAAACCATTAATATTTAAATAGGCTGAGACAAATTCAAACATATTAAATAGCTTACAATAATATTGATCGGAAAATTTTATTCCATTTGAATGCGCAACTATTGTTGAATAAGAAAATAATTCTAAAACTAGACGATGATAAGGAATTGAACCTTCAAAATCTACCCCATCATCATATATTTGAGTTTCAATACATTTTTCAAGTCCATTTATTGAATTTTCTATCCATTTTTCTGCATCAACTGTATTTTTTAAGAAAGTCAAACTGATAAAAAGTAGTCCGGTATAAGCAGCAGTAGTATGATTTGTTGTTAAGCCATTTTTTTCAATTAACGGGAAAGAATTAATATATTCGGCATGTTCTATTAGCGACTTGGAAATTTTTGAATATTTATTTTTATCAAAATTATTTATCAAATTTAAGGCAACTATCCAATTAACGGCTCTAATAGCAACATCCATAGTGGAAAGCCAATTTACCCCTTGTAAAAATGGATTTTTATCTATCCAATCTTCTATTTGTTTAACAATAATATTGTAATAAAATTCATTTCTCGTAATTAAATATTTTTGAGCCAGATTAACTCCAAAATAAAACCTTGATTGTTCCCAAGGATAAACTAGTTCTATTCCTTTATCAAACCATTGTACCGGATTTATTTTATCAAATCTTTTAATTGGATAAGTAAAATTTGAAAAATTATCTTGATGCCAATTTATATTCTCTTCCAAATTAATTTTCTTGCCAAAAATTGAATATTCAGTTAAACCCAAAAATTTTAGATCCCTATTATTACTTGATGTGAGATTCCAAATTCTAGTTAATTTAGTTTCTTTAGCCTTGAATTTCTCAAGATTATTAATCAAAATTTTCTTTTGATTTTTCTAAGTCTTGCGAAATAATTATCTAATAAAAAATATTTTTTAAAAACATGCTTTAATTTTGAATTTCGTTAGGTACGTAAACAGCTAAGTATTTTCTCAACATGCGTCATCCAATTATTCGAGCTAAGCCATTTAGAATTATCGAAAATTTCGTTATGAGATAATAGTTTGGAATACATTACCATAGTATTGGCCACTGCATCATTAATATCTGCAACCCTATATTTTTCACTTACCCAATTTTCAGCTTGCGAAGCAAAACAGCCAATATTTGGGAATATTACAGGTTTGGAATAAGTTGCAGCCATTGAAATAATACCAGAATTCAATCCGCTTTGGTGTCCTAAAAAGACTAAGTCGCAAGCAGAAAAAAAATTTGGAATTTCATTTTGCTTAATAGGTCTCAAAACAAATTTTTTTCTTTTAAAAATAACCTTATTCTTAATTGAATTTATAAGTAATGTCTGATATTTCTTTACGTTTGATAATCCGGCAAAACTATAAATTCCGGCGGTTAATAAAAATTTTGAATTGATAGGTAGTTCTTTAAATACTTTTTCGGTAAAAGTTAATCCTTTATTTTTTCGCTGCTGTCCAAAATTTAAGATTACAAATTTATCTGGGCCAATTCCTAATAATTCTCGCGCTTTTTTTTTATCTATTTTAATGTAATCAAACAGATAATCTCCATGATTGGCAACAATATGCTTCTTTTCAGATACTACAGGATAATTTTTTTTCATCACCTCTATCGATTCATTACAATGGTGAACAAGAATATCTGAATTAAAAATTATCAAATTATATAGCTGATTATCAAAATTTTTATTCAATGATTCATGAGGCTCAATATTATGAACAGTAAAAATAATTTTGGCATTATTATTTTTATACCAATTTAGCCTATCTGAAATAATTTTTAGTTTATCATTTGTGCTTTTTTCCATGAATGGAAACCAATTGTACAACATTTCTGGCCAATGTATATGTACAAAATCAGGAATAATATTTGAATAAAAGAAATTATGTTTATCACATATAATATCTACGTTGTGGTTTTTATATGCTTCCAATAATGAAACCATATATGAATTACTGCCGGGAGAAATAGTTATTAAGCCTAACATTATTTTTTATATGTGCTTAGTTGGTTATTCTTATAATATAAGTTTGTAAAAAAATTATTTAATCGAATAAATATCTTTAGTTTTGTAATCCATCCTATTAGTAAAAATAAATCAAATATAAATAAACTTTTTAGATTTATATTTTTAAGTGAATATTTTATTAATTCTTTATCATTTTTTTTTATGCCATTGTTTCCCATGGTTTTAATCCAACTGTTATATTCGATCTTATTCATTTTATTGCCATATAATTCTAATAATCGTTTTATCCCTTTAATCATATTATCAGAATTTTTACTAACAGATATTGGTGAATCTATTAACTCTAATACAATGGTCGGATCAAAATATATGGAACAGATTTCTCTTAATCTCCAAAAGAGTTCAATTTCTTGTATTGCAGGCTGTTGTGGATCAAAACCCCCGACAGATTTGAGTTTATCCGATTTCACAAGCCACCTAGATGGGAAACCAATTGATTGCAATGGCTTCAAGTAATTTATTGTTGATATTAAATGTTCCTTCTCATCTCTAATTTCATAACCTGAAACAATAAAATCATATTTGAAGTTTGAATTTATAACAACATTTATTTGTGATTCAATTCTATTATTTAAAGATTTATCATCATCGTCCATCAATGCTATATATTCACCTTTGGCAGCAAAAATTCCTGTATTCCTGGCATTATTTCCACCTTTTGTCGTGCTTTTTAAATACTTAATCCTATGGTCATTTTTTTCAAAGTTTTTAATAATTTCTATTGTATTATCAGTCGAAAAATCGTCAATAATAATTATTTCTAAATTTTTATACGATTGATTTATTATACTAGTAATACAGCGACTTAATAAATGTGCTCTATTAAAAGTAGGAATAACAACCGAAACTAATATTTGCTGGTTTGTGTACATTTTATAGCTATAACAATTATTTTTTTGTTAAAGTATGTAACATATTTTTCAATAATATATAAACCAAAAAATATTTATATAGGTTTTACAAATAAATTAAAGAACGACTATGTTATATTTATTCCGCTAGTATTGGGAATTTCTTTATATTTTGTAGAATAAAGAAAACGTATCAGATTTGGACTAATAATTAAAATGATATATAAAACAATCGTCGAAATACTTACTGGGTTTATTTTAATTGCTTTTAATAAATATACCTTTGCCAAATCTAATTCATTGTTTAGTATAACATAATTCGCGACTTGTTTACATAAATTGAAATTAATAGTTTTACTTAAATATTCCTGATGCTTCTCAATAATAATTTTTCTAGCATCAATATAATTTTTTTTATTTGACATCAAAGAATCATGGTTTCTGAAAACGGTTACTAATGAATATTTTTGATTGTAAAACTTATATCCCTTTTTGCACAATTTAATAGCTAATTCAGTATCTTCATTAGCCTTCAATCGCTCATCAAATCCGCCAACATCTAATAATGCGCGTTTTCTTATTAATAATGTACAAGGCGAAGGAGTTAAAAAATATTTTCCGTTTTTAAAATTATCGCATATACTTTCACTAATTATACTTTCTTTTATTTTTAATCCGGTTTTCAAATCTAAAATTCTAAAGCCGGAAAAAACAACATCGTATTCATCTTTATATTGATCAAATATTTTAAATTGGTCGCTTAGTTTATTAGTATCCCATAAATCATCAGAATCCAAAGATGCTATATAATTGCCTTTGGATACATTAATACCTCTATTGCGAGCTGCCGATGGACCTTGGTTATATTCTTGTTTAAAGTATCTAATTCTAGAATCATTTATTTTTGTTATTGCTTCTTTAGTACCGTCAGTAGAGTTATCATCAATAATTAATATTTCAAAATTATTGTAAGTTTGTTCTAAAATACTTTTTATTGTTTTACCAATTAGCTTTTCTCTATTATAAACAGGTATAACAACCGATATAATTTCATTATTTGACATATCAATTATTAAAAATTCACGTTTTTCGGTATTTTATATAAAAATGTTGTACTATCTTGATCTTTATAGAAAGTATATTTATCAACTAATTTAAATAACCCTTGTTTTTCTAATAATTTTATTCCCCAAGTTTTATTAATTATTAACCATTTCGGATTATCGCTATCTGATAGAATTTTCACTAAATCATCATACTGATAAATTAATTTAGCGTTTGTCCATCTTTCGTTTTTGCCACTATTCACTGATTCAAGTACAAAATCGTCACTTGTATAATATCTATATAAATAATCTAATCTCTTCAAATAATAGCTTGATATTTGTTCATTGCTTATAATTATATCATTTTTTTGAGATATTTTATTTATAATATCTGAGACTGCTCTTGAATCCCATCTGGGGTAGAAATGATTTCGTAAATTTTTATTCATTTCTGTTCTAAAATTTATTTTTGCAGTATCAATATTTAAGAGATGATTTGCATTAAAATCCCCGGAAATAAAAAAGAATGCTAAACTCAAAAAAACAAAAGTTATTTTTCTGATGTTTTCATTTCTTAAGAGCTGGTTCAATATTTCATTTAGTGAAAAAAGGACACAAATAATAAACATTGGAAATAAAAAGAAGAAATACCTAGTCTCAAAGAATTTTGTATTTATAAAAGTTACAACTAAAAGCAAAACAAAAAAAAGAGCAAAAAATAATTTAGGTGGAAAATATTTGTTACCTTTTTTAAAAATCAATATTGTTGTGCCAATTGAAAGTATTAATATCGAACCTATCGTATATTTAAAATATATAATTCTAAATAATGTAAATAGTTCATAAAAATTGGGATAATTCAGGAATTCCTTCCACAATATTTTCAGACTGTTAATTAAACCCGCACCAACCTTATAGTGAACTAATAATTTCCATGATGGGTTGACTATAGCAAATAAATTTTGCACTATAAATTCAACTAAAATTAATGCACCAAAAATTTTTAAATACTTCTTACTTGATTCGTTGATTTTAATCCAATCTAAAAGTAGAAAAATTAAACTCAAAACAAACATTATAGAATAAAGATTGTGTATGGATAATATTATAATTGTAGCTAATGAAATTTTTGTAAGCAAGTTAGTATTTTCAGTTTTATAAATTTTAACTAAACCAATTAAAGTTATTACTATCATCGTGATTGTAAAAAGGATACCACTAATTGAAAAAGTTGAAGAATATAACAGAATAAACGGTTTCCTAAATTTTGATGCCTTACTTATTTCGTTAAAATAAGTCAATAATTCGGGAGGAAGTAAATTAGTAGAATTTAATGTCCTAAAGTCAAAAAGTGTAAATCCAATCGTAAAAATTAGGATCAATAACGAGAATATAAATTGATAACGTAATTCTTTTAAAAAATTTAAATTGAACTTGAAATTTTTTTCTTTTCTATCCCAAATGAAGATAATAAAATTCAGCATTGCGATAAAAATGCTGGCTTCATATATAAATATACTTATTATACTTAACCCAAACATCCATTTAAGCGATCTATTATCTTTATCAAAAAGATACTTGAATAAGAAATATAAATACCATATGAATATGGTTTGAAAAAAAGAATACATCCTGGCAAATCTAGAAAACTCAATCTCCCACAAAGAAAATGTAAAAAATACTATAGCCACAAATGCAATACTACTGTTAGAAATCTTTTTAGTTATCTTAAATAAAGCTGGTATTGCCAATAAATTAAGAATAACTGGAATTAATCTTGAGGCAAATTCAGCTTTTATTCCGGTCAACATTAATAGTGCAATCATGTATTGGTATAAAATCCCTCTATTATAGTATCCTCCGAAATCGAATTGAGGGAAACCATTAATTAAAATATTTTGGACAGATTTAATTATGTAATATTCGTCCAAGGCAAACGGCCATTTACCAAGACCTTTGAAACGAAACCAGGCGCCAATCAAAAAAATTATAGAGATAAGCAATAATAAATAACTTTGAGTTTTTGTTATTTTAGGTTTATACATATATTATTTATTGGTTTTAGTGACTTAGTTATATTTATAATAAAGATCTTTGAATTGTCTCGGTATTTTATTGTTATATTTTGAAATTAACCAATCAACTACATCGCCTTTAATACTTTTCGGCATAAATAATATACATATAATAATAGTTGTTAATGTAACTCCAACCAAAAGAATAAGTTTAATTGGGTATGGCAATTCACGCATTGTACTATCAAATAAATAAATCAGTAAATTGTTGCTTGCGAAAACAACAGCTGAAACAAATATCCCGGGGAAAAAGCTTAATAAAAATTCTTTAAATGGGATTTTTGCTATCTTAATTGCAAGTTGGCTTTGCAAGATAAATAAAATAATTAATGCAACAACAACCGCTATCGCAGCTCCTTCAATATTATATTTGATGCCGTAAAATACTCCAATTGAAAGAACAGTTACATAAACAAACTGTTGAAAAACTTCATTAAAAACCTTCCCTGTTGCGTGCGCTATTGCCCCTGAATAACTTAATGTTGAGCTGAAAAATCCTGATAAAGTTAGGATTTTAAATGCATTTATTGCTCCATGCCACTTTTGTCCATATAATCCAAGTATTATATATTCACCGCCAATGTAAAACATGGTAAGTAACGGATATAATATAAATACTACTGTTTTTATTGTTCTTAAATATGCTGTTCTTAATTTTTGAACATCATCTTGAACCGCTGAAAACGCAGGAAACAAAACACTATAAATACTACCTGACATTTGAGAAATCGGTAATGTCATTAAATTATATGACCTCTGGTAAAGACCCAATTGAAATGAGTTTAAGAACTTTCCTATGATCAAATAATCAATGTTAGAGGCAATATAATTTAACAATTTACTTATGCTCACTCCCGAACCAAATGCAAATAATTCGTTAAATTCTTTTTTACTAAAAACTAATTTTAATTGGATTGGTTTTCTAATTTGTGTTTGGATATTGCTTACAACCACTGAGGCTATTCTTCCTATTACCAAACTCCATACCCCAAATCCACTTAATGCCAAAACAATTGTTATTAAACTATATCCAAAAATAAATGACACTAATTCAATTTTTAAAATAGATTTAAAATCCATTTCTCTCATTATTAAACTATAACTTACTGTAGACATACCTTTTAGTATAAAAACAAGAGAAAGTATTCTTAGTATACTTAATAATCTGGGTTCATTGTAAAAATTGGCAATAATTGGTGATAAAAGGTAAAATATAAAAAAGATTATTATCCCTAAAAGTGTTGTTGTTAAAGTTGCAATATAAATATGCGTATCTGAAAGGAATTTTAATTTTATTACAGAAGAACCCATTCCCAATGTAGAAAATAAGTCCGCTAAGCCCGTGAAAATAACTGTCATTCCAACTAGTCCGAAATCAGATGGAGGAAGCAATCGGGCAAGAATTACCCCAACAATTATATTTATTCCTGCTTTTCCATATATTTTTAGTACATTCCAATTTATTCCAGTTAATGTTCTATCAGTAAGCGATTTTTGCATATTTTATACTACTATCTCTTATATTAATTATTCATAACATTTTTAATTTTTAATGATAAATCTCTAGTGAACATTTCAGCGCCTTTTCTATTTAAATGTTGTGAATTATAGAAAAGTGATTTATTAAATGAAATTGGGTTATCGGAATAGTCAATAAAATTAAACCCATATTCCCTCTCAAAATTTTTATAAATCTCTTGTACTTGTTTTCTATTAAGTAAATAGTGAAATAATTCATGATATTCAGGTGCAAGTACTAAATAGACTTTTATATTTTCATTTTTACATTTTTTTAAAAATCCATTGAAAATGTTGACACTTTGATCATTAATTTCAATTTCCACACCTTTAGAATTATCTTTAACAAATTTATCAAATGTGCCGTCCCATTTTTTATCTCCGGCATAATAACCTTTATAACCAATAAATTCATCATAATGTTTTATTTTGAAATATTCAAGAATTCCCATTTTAATCAATTGGGTTTCACCTGCATAACGATATAATGGAATATTAAAAATAGCCCAATTTAACACATTAAATTCGTGTTTTAATGTATTTGTTATAATTGTATCGCTAAAATACGGATAGAATTGCTGAATTTGATAAGGTTGCTGTTTTTTTGCAAATGTATTGAAATCCAAAATCTGAATAATATAATTTGGCTTTTTATTGTATTTAAGATAAACCGAAAACCTTGCCAACTGCATATTTATTTTATAAGCCGGCATACCTAAATTATAGCTGTCGATACCTAATAATGTATCTAAAATTTGAGGGTCAACGTGGCCTGTTGCTCTTGAACTACCCAAAACAATTAGATCAGCATTAATTTTTGAATTATATATTTGATTCCATTCATGATAATATTTATAATCTGATTTTTTCAATCCATTGTTTACAACAAAATCAATTAAATAAATTTGCAAGGAGGCAGCAAAGTGAAAATATAAATGTTATAATGAAAAATTTTTCATTAATCTAAAATTGGAAGTATATAAATTGTTGTTGAGACCCGCTAAATACAAATATGGCAATAATTACAGCGTAATAAAATGCCCATCTTAGTGGTTTTGAAAATTTTATATTTATGTTTTCTATAGCGTATTGATGTTCACGTCCAAGCCATTCAATAATAATGAAAAAAATTATTAATACGATGATGGTTTGAGGAAAAACTTCCGGCATTTTAAATAGAGTGGATGAAAAAATTTCACTTAAATAATTTATCGCATCCTTAACACTATCTGCTCTAAAGAAAACCCAAGCAAGTAAAGTTAATGTGAATGTAGTCATCATTGAAATGAATTCCTTGATTGAAGGAAAAAGCTTCCCTTTTGCAATAATTTCAAGGTTTTGTCTATTTGAATTTGTCAAAAGCAAAGGGAGAAAATATAAAGCGTTTAGTGCTCCCCATATTATAAATGTCCAATTTGCACCGTGCCAAAAACCGCTAACCACAAAAATGATAAAAGTATTTCTAACACGCATCCAAGTTCCACCGCGACTGCCGCCAAGTGGAATATATAGATAGTCCCTAAACCAAGAAGATAGTGAAATATGCCAGCGTCTCCAAAACTCTGCTATATCGCGTGAAAAGTATGGGAATGCAAAATTTCTCAAAAGATCAATTCCAAAAAGCCTAGCAGTTCCCAAAGCAATATCAGAATACCCTGAAAAGTCACAATAAATCTGAAACGCAAATAATATAACTCCTAAAACTAAAGTACTTCCGGAATAAGATTGAGAATTATTAAAAATAAGGTTTGCGTATTCTGCACAATTATCTGCAATAACAATTTTCTTAAATAAACCCCATAAAATTTGTCGTAGGCCGTTAACAGCTTTCGTATAATTGAATTCTCTTTTTTTAATTATCTGAGGTAAAAGATGGGTAGCTCGTTCAATTGGTCCGGCAACTAACAATGGGAAAAAACTTACAAAAACAGCATAGTTGATATAGTCTTTTTCCGGTTTAATTCTATTATTATATAAATCAATTACATAAGATAAACCATGAAAAGTATAAAATGAGATTCCTACCGGCAAAATAACATGCAATGTCCAAATGTTTAATTTAATTCCAAAAAATGTAAGCGTATCAACTAAAGATTCAGCAAAAAAGTTATAATACTTAAATAAGCCTAAAAATCCTAAATTAACTGAAATGCTTAACCAAAGCCAAAATAGCTTCTCCTTTTTATTTTTCCCTTCATAGATTTTTATACCGGTAAAATAATCTAAAAATGTTGAGAATATAAGTAAAAATAAAAAACGCCAGTCCCAACACGCATAAAAGTAATAACTGGCGATAAGTAAAAATAAATTTTGAATTTTTAGATTTTTATGAAATACAAACCAATATAATACAAAAACTAAAGGTAAGAAAATTGCAAATTCAATTGAGTTAAAAAGCATATTATTTTTTTTTTGATTATTTATTGTAGTATTTTTATACCAATCAACAAATTTTTTAAGACCTACTTCAATTGATGTAGAAGGCTTAAAACCGGTAATTTCATAAAGTTTGTTAGTATCTGCATAAGTTGTTTCAACATCACCTTGCTGCATTGGTAAATATTTTTTTTCCGCATTAATCCCAATTATTTTCTCTAATGTTTCAATAAACTGAGACAATTTAATTGGTTGATTATTTCCAATATTAAAAATTCTATACGGTGCAAAACTGGTAGAAGGATCAGAAATTTCACGATCCCAATTTAAATTTGGGATGGGCGGCTTAAATAACAGTTGTTCAATACCACTTACAATATCATCGATGTAAGTAAAATCTCGGTAAAGATTACCTGAATTAAATACATCAATAGTCTTTCCTTCAATAATGTTTTTTGTAAAAGAAAAGTACGCCATATCAGGTCTTCCAAATGGACCATAAACAGTAAAAAATCTTAAGCCTGTTACAGGTATTTTATACAAATTCGCGTAGCTATGCGCTAATAATTCATTTGCTTTTTTTGTAGCCGCATAAAGTGATACGGGGTGATCTACATTATCAGATTCAGAAAAAGGTACTTTTGTATTTGCGCCATAAACTGAACTTGATGAAGCAAAAATTAAATGTTCAACATTATGTTTTTTAGATGCTTCAAGTAAATTTAAAAAACCAACCAAATTGCTATCCAAGTAAGAATAAGGATGCGAAATAGAATATCTAACACCTGCTTGTGCCGCCAAATGAACAACAATATCTGGTTTGATTTCTGCAAAATATTCTAAGAAAATGTCTCTATGTGATACATCGATTTGGTTAAAAATGAAACACTTATTTGGCTTAAGCAAATCTAATCTGTCAAACTTTAATTTTGTATCGTAATAATCATTAATGTTATCTAATCCATAAATTTGATAGTTATTTTGAGCTAATTTACGAATTAAATGAAAACCGATAAATCCGGCTGCGCCAGTAACTAATATTTTTTTCATAATATGATTTTGTTTAATTTCTTTAAAGCTTCGCCATATGAATCACAGTTAACTTATTTTTTTTGAATAAGTTATATACATGATTTCTAAATATTTTTAAATGATTGGAGTAACTTATTAAAAATTCTAATGTATTGCTATATTTTTTAACAAATATTCTTAAAATAAAACAATAATTATGCCGACGAAATAAATGTTAAAAACACCGGTATTATCGTTTCATTTTCGGAAAAATTTACACTGTTAAAAACTAAAATATTGCAAAAAACCTTTTGGCTTAATAGTTGTATAATGTTAACAATATAATATTTGTATTTTTTTTCGATACTTATATAATTATTTGATTATTCTTTAGATGATGAGAAAACATTATGATAAGAAAACTTTTTATTTTGAATATAATATTATCATTATCAATATTTGGTCAAACTACTTATTATATTTCCAATAGTTTAGGTAATGATCAAAATAATGGTAAATCTCAAGATAAGCCTATTAAAACACTAAATAAATTAGCTTCTATTAAATTTTTTCCCGGAGATAAAATTTTATTCAAAAGTGACGATATTTGGTTTAACAGTACTATTGAAATAAATGATTCCGGTAATAAAAATAACCCAATTTTATTTTCCTCTTATGGAAGTGGTGACAAACCAATTATTAGTTCAAGAAGTTTGTTAGAAAATTGGCAATTAAGCGGAAGTTGGAAAAAAGTAAGCGAATTAAAAAATGTATGGGAAATTAAACTAGATTGCGAAACTCCTATTGATAGATTATGGCTTAACGATCAAGAAGCAAATTTAGCTCATTATTATAAATTGACGTCTTCAAGCGCTGAAGGAAATTTACTTTTAGGTGATAATGGAGATGGTACAAATGGTGTATGTGAAAGTCATCAATTTTATTTTGATTATAATAATAACTCACTATATTTATATGCACCTAGCAACCCAGCAAATTATTTTTCAAGTATAATTTTACCTGGCATAGTTAATACTTCATGTACTATTGATATTAGAGGAGATTTTTTATCTTTTGAAAATCTTGATATTCAAGGTGGATTATATTCATCAATTGAATTAAGCGGTGCCGATTATATTACATTTGAGAAATGTAATATAGGAAAGTATACAAACTGGAGAGGAATATTTGGTGACAGAAATTTTAGTTCAGATAAAACTTCCGATTATGTTACTGTCTCAAACTGTATAATAAATAGTGATTGGAACTATGATTATGTTTTTTACACTAGAAGAACGCCAACATGTATTGCTCCTGCAAGCGGAACAAATTTTTGGATATTAAAAAATAACTTTATTCTTGACTGGTGGATGTCTATTTATGTAATAGGTTTTTCAGATAACTCTCAATACCATGAAATTTATAATAATGAAATTACCTCACCGCGCAACAATTTTGGAAAAGCTTTGCAAGTTAGCGCAGGTGGAACTTGGGGAACAGATCCTAATACTTATGTAAAATTTTATAATAATTATATTCATGATATTATTTTTGGATTACAGATTTCATCCAGCAATAATTATATATTTTCAAATATTTTTGAAAATATGACCAAGACTTCTTCAAATGTTCATGCCAGAGGCGCCGGAGGTTTTGGTTCACAAATTATTGCCGATACGCAGCAAGAAAAGGAAACTAATTCCAATTTTTTTATCAACAATACTTTTATTAATCTCATTGATTATCCTCATCTTTTTGATGGAGGCGGTTCAAATGGAAAAACAACTGCTTTTTATATTAATAATCTTTATATAAATGTAGGCACTGAAAGAAGTACACCATTAAGACTTAGTACTTCAAAACCTACAAATCACTCAAATAATTTAATTTTCAGCGAAAACTTACAAAATAAAAGTAGTAAAATTATTTTTTACGTAACAAGTAATAAAAGTTACTCTGTTGAAGAATTTAATGACTTAAATCAATCTGAAGCATCTAAATTAGTAGCGGATAACATACAATTTATTGGCAATAAAAATGATCTGATAAACAATAATTTCTCATTGCCAAGCAATAGTATTGCTTTAGTAAACGGTAAAGATCTTTCATCGTTTAAAGATTATTCAGGTAATTTAATTATTCCGGAAAACTTTAAAGATAGATTTGGTAATTCAATAAACATAAAAAAACCAAATATTGGCGCTGTTCAAAATAGTGAAAGTTCAGTAGTTGAACCTGAAGAAGAACCTCAAGTACATATCCTAAAAGTATTTTTAGAAACTGCTTTTAATGGCAATGTTATGAATAATAGTTCTGAAATTCCTACAAATCAACCATTTAGTATAAATCCTTGGAATTATAATGAAGATATTTCAATTTCAAGTTCAAAAACAAATTACGTTGACTGGCTTTTAATAGAATTAAGATCGGAAATAAATAATATTAGTTATAGAAAACCCGCAGTACTTAATTCTAATGGGCAAATTTTCAATTCTGATGGTTTTGATTTTTCATTTAATGATATAACTTCAGGAGATTATTATATAGCAATCCATCACCGAAATCATCTTTCGATAATGAGTAAAAATAAGGTCTCAATAAAAAATGGCATCCCGATTAGTTATGATTTCACAAAATCTCAAGACGCGGCATATGGTAAAAATGCCTTAAAGGAGCTTAAAAATGGGGTTTATGGAATGCTTGGAGGTGATGGTGACGCAAATGGAGTCATCAATAACTTAGACTTTGGTATTGTTGCCAATAAAATATTGTACAAGGGATATAATAACGGTGACTTAGATCTAAATGGAACAATAAACGTACTGGACTATTCAATTATAAATAAAAATATCTTAAAAAAGTCACAAGTTCCTTAACTCTAACAAATATATAATTCAAACAATTCTCGACTCCTATAAGGTTAATTAATCCATATTTAGAGAATAAGTAAACATTTCTTAAAAGTGTCTTACAGCACAACCTGATCCCATTATAAATATTGTTTTTGAAAATACTTTTATCAATTTTCAAATTATGATTTTTTTATACTATTTTTATGTAAATAATGGCAATAAAATCAATGAAAAATAATTTTTTATTAATGTTTTTTATACTTTTCTTCACTCGTTTATTTGCTCAATCAGTTGTAATAAATGAAATAATGTCCTCAAACTCTTCAGTTTTACAAGATGAAGACGGTGATTTTTCGGATTGGATTGAAATATATAATCCAAACGACACAATTATTTCCCTTAACGGCTTTTCTTTATCAGATGATATTAGCTTATTAAACAAATGGACATTCCCAGATTTTTCTTTATTTCCAAATCAGTATATAATTGTTTTTGCTTCCGATAAAAATAAAACAACAAATGAGTTTCATACAAATTTTAAAATCAGTTCATCAGGCGAATCAATTTTTTTAGTTGATAACAGTGGATATATAATCGATCAGGTTGAGTTTCCAGCTATACCAAATGATTTTTCATTAGGTAGAAATTTCAATAACCAAACGGAATGGTTATTCTTTCCATCTCCAACACCGCGTAATGAAAATAATACTATTGGATATAACGCATTAACAGAAGAACCTGTTTTTTCCAGTGACGGCGGATTTTACAATAGTGAAATCGAAGTGATATTATCAACATCAAGAGATAGCGCAGAAATCTATTATACACTAGATGGTTCAGAACCATCAGAAACATCATTTAAGTATACAAATCCAGTTATTATTTCAAGTACAAAAGTATTAAGAGCAATTACTTTCGAGAAAGGATTATTGCCAAGTAAAATAATTACTCACTCTTATTTTATAAATGAAAATACAAATCTCCCTGTTATTTCACTTTCTACAAATCCAGCTAACTTTTTTGATAACGAAATTGGTATTTATGTTAAGGGTAATAATGGTAAAAAAGGAAGTTGTGGTGATACAGCTAATTGGAACCAAGATTGGGAAAGACCAACGCATCTTGAATTTTATGAAACTGATGAAACTTTAGGATTTAGTATTGATGCCGGAGTTCAAATACATGGTGGTTGTACAAGAATTTTACCTCAAAAGTCATTAGAAATAAATACAAATAATTATGGAACAAATAATATAAAATATAAAATATTCCCAAATCTAAAATTTAGTGAATACGATGCAATCGTATTAAGAAGTTCTGGAAATGATAATTCCAAAACTATGATGAGAGATGGTATGATGCATACATTGGTTAAAAATTTAGATATGGAAACTATGGCATACAGACCAGCGATTGTTTTTATCAATGGCCAATATTGGGGAATTCATAATATTAGAGAAAGGAACAATAATAATTATATTTCTAAACACAATAATGTAAATAATGATTCACTAGATATTTTGGAATATAAATACACGGTTGTTCAAGGTAGCTCAACCCATTATAGAAATATGTATAATTTCATAGCTGCAAATGATCTTAGAGATACAACTAGCTACAAGTACATTGAATCACAAATGGATATTGATAATTATATCACATATATGATTTCTGAAATGTACTTTTCAAATGGTGATTGGTTTCCCAACAATATGAAGTTTTGGCGTTCTCAAAATACTGGCAAATGGAGATGGATATTATTTGATACTGATATTGCTTTTGGTTTTAGTGCTTCACATTTAACAACAAATATGTTTAATAAAATAACAAATGAAAACAATTATCCATCAGTTATCTTTAATGGTTTAATTAATAATATTGAATTTAAAAATAAGTTCATCAACAGATATGCGGATTTTCATAATTCGATTTTTAAACCGGAAGTAGTAATTCCAATCATTGATTCAATTAAACATGTTATTGAAAATGAAATGCCACGACATATTTCACGTTGGGGAGCTCCAAATAATATTGTAAAATGGAACGAAGAAGTTGATGTATTAAGGAATTTTGCGAATAATCGCCTTCAATATATGAACCAGCATTTTATTGATCAGTTCGGTTTAAATGGAGTTACAACATTAAACTTGAATTTTCCAAATAATGAAGCTGGTTTTGTACAAATAAACACATTAAAAATTGATTCAAATAATTGGACTGGTGAATATTTTACTGGAATACCTATAAAACTTATAGCATTACCGAATCCAGGATATGAATTTATTGGTTGGAGTGGTAGTGTTACTTCTTCCAATAGAGAAATTACATATGTTCCGACTGATTCTAATAATATCATTGCAAATTTTAAAATTATTGAACCAACAGAAATACCTAATATTATAATTAATGAGATAAACTATAAATCAAATATTGATTTTGATTCAGATGATTGGGTTGAAATTTATAATAACTCAAATGATTCTGTAGATATTTCAAATTGGATATTTAAAGATGAAGATAATGATCATTCATTCATTATTCCTTCTGAGACAATATTAAGACCTGATAACTTCTTGGTTCTGGTAAATGATTCAGCAAAATTTTCATCTCTTTTCCCCAGTGTTACAAATTCAATTGGTAATTTAGGATTTGGATTTTCAGGAAGTGGTGAGAATTTACGTTTATTTGACAATAATCTAAGATTGATAGATAGTGTAAGATTTGATGATAAATTCCCTTGGCCTGTTGAACCAGATGGCAGCGGGACAACTTTGGAGTTAAAACACCCTGATCTTGATAATTCTATTGGTGAAAACTGGCAGTCCTCACACAGCATTTTAGGTACACCGGGAAAGAGAAATTCAATTTTCTTGTCATTTAATAATATTTTAAATGATTCAATTAATATTCCTTCAGATAGCATTTCTATTTATGTTAATATTAACACAAATTCTAATTGGAAAATTTTTGCGGATACTACTTGGCTTATTATTGATAAAGATTCCATTGAAAGTGGTACTACACTGAAGATATTTTGTTCAAGTAATCAAGATTCTTTAAACAGGAATGCAAAAATTACATTCAAAAATGCTTTTATATCCAAAAGCATTATTATAAATCAAAATGGAAATGAAGTTTATTTTATAAACGCAATTTATGACTCATCGCAAGCTGGAAAAGTTAACGGATCAGGCCGATATCTTAGAGGAACAAATGTCAGTCTTACCGCACTACCTAGTGACGGTTGGGTATTTGAATATTGGTCTGAAAATGATTCTATAATTTCTGTTGATTCAATATTAACTTTTAAGGCAACAAAAACAGAACAATTAAGGTTAATTTTTCAAAATTAACAGGATTAGATTTTAATTTAAATGAAATACCAACCAATTTTGCATTATTTCAAAACTATCCAAATCCATTTAATCCAACAACAAAAATAAGATATTCAATTGCACCAAATACTGGTTATAATATTACTACAAATCAAAAAAAACTATGTCATAAAGGTCTATAATATACTTGGAAAAGAAGTAGCGACCTTGGTTAACCAAAAACAATATGCGGGAAATTATGAATTAATTTTCGATGCCGGTAATTTGTCAAGCGGAATTTATTTTTATAAAATTACCGCAGGCGATTTTATTCAACTTAGAAAAATGATACTTCTTAAATAGATTCGAATTAATTCGATCGATACTTTTTAAATTTTAGGCCAAAGTTCATTTCATTCTTCAAGTATAAAGTTTATAATTCAACTCAAGCATTTAAATCTCAATTTCTATCATCATTTCTTGTCCCAAATTAATAATACTTTCATATCATTTGTTCTAATAAAAACTAACAATTTGATACATTAAAAACGTCAAATTGATTTTCAACACTAATTGTAAACTTTTGTGAGCTTAATCACATTGGCATCATTATTGGCATTGATCTACTCATATTCAAAGGAAAACTGGATGTAAAAGCGTATAAATAAGAAAGGCTAACAAGCGGCAACTTGTTAGCCCTAAATGCATTAACAAAAGGAATGGGAGTATTTGTAATGCGGTACAAACTTACCAATTTTTATGAAAATAAAAAACTAAAATTTTATTTATTTAGTGTTTTAAGTATATTGTTCTATTCTTCAATTCTTATAGGCCAAGTAAGATATAAGATGAGTATAGAAGATATAAAAATAGAAGGGATAGATAAAGTAAGTGCGGAAGTATATATAGAGAATGTAGGAGAATCATTTGAACTTACAAGCTATCAGTGCGCGTTAAGCATAAACCAAGAATTAGAATTATCAAGCTTAAAACTGAGTTATGTTGAAGGAAGCTCAGAACTATTGAACACACCGGATCTATACGTAGGCATAGAGAACATAGACGGAACAGCGGAATTGACATTCGTATCGTTTATCGGCAACGATGTAATATCTAAAAAGACATTAGTAGGAAGATTTGTATTAGAGGGAAAATAGACATAAGCAAAGTTAGTTTGCTGGGAATAAAGTGGGATTTTGAAGGCACAGTAAGTACAATAATAACGGGGAAAAACTTTGAGAATATCACCAATCCGGAAAGCCACACAAGCGTACAATTTGAAAGTACAGAAACGAAAGAAGAGAAATTGACAATAATTGGAGTAGAGGCAAGTTCAACAACAGATACCAATACAACACCTAGAGGAGTAATAGATGGAAAAGGAAAAATGATGGAGAAGGAAATGGAAGATGGGCAACACAGACAATACCTTCAACATTGATATTAGATTTAGGGGAAGAGAAAAAGATAAAAAGGACAAGATTTTCATTTTTTTACTATGATAAAGGTAGAACATATACATATAATGTAAAGGTATCCAAGGATAAGAAGAATTGGGAAGAAATAGTAAGTTCAAAGGAATCGGATAGTACGGAATGGAGTGAGACAATAATAGGAGAGGAAGTATTGGGAAGATATGTAGAGTTGGAAATAATAGGGACAAAAAATAATCCGGGACAATGGTCCAATGTATGGGAAGCGGAGATATACGGAGCAAACAGTTCATCGGCAGTAGACGAGGGAGAAGAAGAAGTAATACCGGCAGAATATGGAATAAGTCAGAATTATCCAAATCCGTTTAACCCGAGTACCAAGGTACAAGTGAAGATGAAGGAAACCGGAGTGGTAAAGTTGGATGTATATAATATATTGGGAGAGAAAGTATTGGCTGTATTGGATGAAGAATTAAGCGGCGGAATACATGAAATAGATATCGATGGCTCCAGACTTGCCAGCGGTACATATATTTACCAATTGAACATTGACGGCAAATTCTCTCAAGTTAAAAAAATGAATCTGATTAAATAGGTTGTGAAAACTGGGAATTTGTAATTATGGATGAATAAACTTCATTAAAAATTTATAAGTTAACAAAACAATAAATTAACCGATAATACCCTATCAGAAATCTCATTTTGATAAAAATCAGCAATTAGTTTTAAAACGAAACTTTATTTTCAAGTTTATGTATTTTTTTGAGCCAAATATTGCTATTTTTTTGGTATGGTTTATGAAATTCTAATTTTTTAAATAAATTTAGACCCAATGGATTTATCAATTGTAATTCCCTTTTATAACGAAGAAGATTCTATTAAGCCTCTTTATGATGCTGTAACTGAGTCAATGGCTAAACTTACCTATAGCTACGAACTGATTTTAGTTGACGATGGAAGCAAGGATAATACCTTAAATAAAATGTTGGAAATTGCAAAAAGTGATCCTCGATTAAAAGTCGTTAAGCTTAAGAAAAATTACGGACAAACAACAGGCTTACATGCAGGGTTTCAAAATGCTGTTGGTAAATATATTGTAACTATGGATGGCGATCTCCAAAATGATCCATCGGATATCGGCAGAATGATGGAAAAACTAGGCGAAGGAAATGACATATGTCTAGGCTGGCGGGAACATAGACAAGACAGTCAGTTTACGAGATTACTCCCTTCAAAAATTGCTAATTCATTAGTAAGAAACGTAACCGGAATTCCGGTAAAAGACAATGGATGCGCAATCCGCTCATATAAAGCGGAAACGATAAACAAATTTCCCATGTATTCGGAAATGCATAGATTGCTTCCGGTTATAAATGCGTTGACAGGTGCTTCATTTACGCAAATTCCCGTAAAGCATCATGCAAGAAAATTCGGATCATCCAAATATGGACTTTCAAGAATATACAAAGTAATATTAGATCTGATTGCGTTGAAAACAGTTTTTTCTTCCTTCAACAAACCTCTATTCGGTTTCGGCACTGCGGCTCTAATTTCGGGTTTACTGTTTATCATCTTTTTGATTTTAACATTTTCAGTTTGGCTGCTTCATCCGGGCTTTCCATTAGTTGTACTTTTAGGATCAACCGCTTTATTCGGAATTTTATCATTCACACTTACATTTCTTGGAATTATTTGTCATTTAATTTACAAGAGCGGAAATTTAAAAATAGAAAAAATGTATAAGCTTAAAATCAGCAAAGCTTTTTAACGGAGTTTTAATGAACAAAAAATTTGATCTTTCGGCAATTATAATTTATTATCAAAAATATGAATTTGATAACATTAAGCCGCTATTTGAGACCTACAAAGAAAATTTAGATAAGACAAATCTCAGTTATGAAATTATTTTTGTTATAGACGGAAATATGCCGGGCGTTCTGAATGAAGTAAAATTCTTAAGAGAAAAAAATCATAATATTAAAATAGTCAAATTAGGAAGATGGTTTGGAGACGCAACTTCTCTGCAAGCCGGATTCGAGGCCTCCGAAGGCAATTTAATAATTACGCTTCCTTCTTTTCAGCAAGTTGAAGCTGAAGAAATTCCAAATATGGTAAACAATATTAATGATTGTGATATGGTAGTTGGATGGAGATATCCGAGAATAGATAGTTTTCTTAATAATTTACAGTCAAAAGTCTTTAATAAAATAGTCAAATCGTTTGTTGGAATTCATTTCCATGATTTAAAGTGTAATGTAAGATTATTTAAAAGAGAAATTCTTGAAAATATTTATATGTATGGCGACCAAGACAGGTTTTTGCCATTGTGGGCTTGGAGATTAGGCTATAAAGTAAAAGAAATTAAAGTTAAACAGCATAAAGTAGATTATAGGCAAAAATTATACCCTCTTCAAAGTTATGTACAAAGAGCTTTGGAGCTTTTATCGTTATTCTTCTTAATTAAATTCACAAAAAAACCTATTAGGTTTTTCGGTTCATCCGGTTTAATTATTTTTAGTTTAGGTTTGTTGTTAGGATTTATACTTTTCATTCAAAGAATATTTTTTGATGTTCCGCTTGCGGACAGACCAATTGTACTAGTAAGTATTCTCTTAATTGTATTTGGAATATTGGCATTTGCAATAGGTCTTGTTGGTGAACTAATAATTTTCACGCACGCAAAAGACATTAAAGATTATATTATAGAAGATGTTTATTCTTTTCCAAAAAATGAAGTAAAAGAATAAGAAATATTTCCTCTTAATATTTTACTTCTTATCTTTCCGTCATGTATATTCTAGGTATTTCAGCATATTATCATGATTCAGCCGCTTGTTTAATTCAAGATGGGAAAATTGTTGCAGCTGCGCAGGAAGAAAGATTTACGCGCAAAAAACACGATTATAATTTCCCGAAACACGCTATCGAATTTTGCTTAAAATCGGCTGATATTAAAAGCAATCAATTGGATTTTGTGGCATTTTACGACAAGCCGCTTTTAAAATTCAACAGACTTCTGGAAACCTATTTGGCGTTTCCTGGTAAAGGTTTGGAATCATTCATAACCGCGATGCCGTTATGGTTAAAACAAAAACTTTGGATTCCAGATTTAATAAAAAAAGAATTAAATTATGAAGGAAAAATTCTTTTTCCAGAACATCACGAATCACACGCAGCGTCTGCATTTTTTCCTTCACCATTTTCACACTCCGCATTTTTAACGATTGACGGCGTTGGCGAATGGGCAACTTCATCCTTTGGAATTGGAAATGAGAATAAAATAGAAATTTTAGCGGAACAGCATTTCCCCCATTCAATTGGACTATTGTATTCGGCATTCACATATTTCACAGGTTTTAAAGTCAATTCCGGCGAGTATAAAGTAATGGGATTAGCACCTTACGGTGAACCTAAATATGTCCAGAAAATTTATGATCATTTAATTGATTTGAAGGAAGACGGTTCTTTCACAATGAATATGGATTATTTTGATTATCCAACAGGACTTAGAATGACAAATAAAAAATTTGCCGAATTGTTTGATGGTCCTGAACGAAAAGCAGAATCAACACTTACCCAGCGTGAAATGGATTTGGCAAAATCAGTTCAAGTTGTAACTGAAGAAATTATGCTAAGGATGGCAAGACACGTAAAGAAAATTACAAATGAAAAATATTTATGCTTAGCTGGCGGAGTTGCCCTGAATTGCGTAGCAAATGGAATTTTACTTCGAGAAAATATTTTTGAAGATATCTGGATACAACCAGCGGCCGGAGATGCCGGCGGGGCTTTAGGCTCTGCATTAATGGTTTATCATGATTATCTAAAAAATCCTAAGATAAAATCTACCCGATCAATTCAAGGCGGTTCATATTTCGGCACTGAATATTCAAATGATGAAATTCAATTATTCTTGAATAAACAAAAAATTCCTCATGAAAAAGTAACGGATGATATTTTATTTGATTATACAAGTCAGTATTTAATTGATGAAAAAGTCGTTGGATGGTTTCAAGGGAAAATGGAATTTGGACCGCGCGCACTAGGAAACAGATCAATAATTGGCGACGCGCGTTCTTCTAAAATGCAGAAAATCATGAATTTGAAAATTAAATACAGAGAAAGTTTTAGACCATTTGCCCCATCGGTTCTTGCTGAAGAAATAAGTAATTGGTTTGAAATCGATAGAGAAAGTCCTTATATGCTTTTAGTTGCAGACGTTAAAAAAGAAAAGCAAAATTTGATGACTGAAGCCGAACAGAAATTATTCGGTATTGATAAATTAAATATTGTAAGATCGGAAGTTCCTGCGGTTACTCATATAGATTATTCGGCAAGAATACAATCCGTAAATAAAGAAGACAATCCCAGATATCATCAACTGATAAAAAAGTTCTTTGATAAAACCGGATGCCCGGTTATAATAAATACGTCATTTAATGTAAGAGGAGAACCAATTGTAGAATCACCGCTTGATGCTTATAAATGTTTTATGCGTACCGAAATGGATTATCTGGTAATGGGTAATTTTATTCTTGATAAGAAAAATCAACCCGAATTTATTGACACCATAAATTGGAAAGATAAATATGAGCTTGATTAATGACACAAAATACGAACTTGATCAAATAGATTTTAGTGAAAGATCGTTAAAGAAATTCGGATTAACAATAGGTCTAATATTTCTTGCGATTGGATTAGTTTTTATTTGGAAAAATTCTATCCAGATTCATTCAATATTTTTTATTCTAATCGGGCTGTATCTAACAATTTTCGGGATTCTTTTACCCAAAAAATTGTCTATTATTTATAAATATTGGATGATTTTAGCCTTGGTCCTCGGCTGGTTTGTTTCCAGAATTATTCTAACAATTCTTTTTTTCCTTATAATAACTCCAATTGGATATACAATGAAAATTTTAGGCAAAGATATATTAAATATATCAAATAAAAAAAATACTACTTCATTTTGGATCTTAAAAAACTCCTCTTACAAAAATCTTGAGAAAATGTTCTAATTTGTTAGTTTCTGAGAAAAACTGTGAGATTAATCAAATAATTTTTCAAATTTTTCATTTATTTGACATATGTATTTTATTTTGACAAAAAATAACAAATGCATTTAATTATTTGATTAAAATAATTATATTTATAGCATAATGAAAGAATATTTAATATGACAAAAGTTCCGAAATATAAATTTTACTTTGCATTATTTGATCTTCTTACACTATCAGTGGCTTTTATTTTGGCCGCTTATTTAGTTAGATATAATAAGGCTCTCGAACTTACACAATTTATTAAAAACAGCTATCCCATATTATCTTTATTTTTAATCGCTTCGGCTTTTTTTATTTTTATTTTTCAAATTAACAATTTATATAGAATAAATATTATTTTTAATCGTTCGGCTCACTTAACAGCGATTATTAAATCTCTATATTATGGTACACTAAATGTTGTTGTTATTTCCCATCTTGTCAAATCATCAGCAATTTTTGATTCACGCTTAATCATTTTCATGTTTATCATTATAGTTGTTCCTACACTTTATATATTCAGGGTAGAAGTAGGAAGAAGAATATTTTTAAAGTACAAACAGCAGTTTAACAGTAATGTAATAATTGTTGGAGATGGAACAACCGGGAAACTTTTAGCGACAAAATTGCTGTTTGAAAACCCGGAAGGAATTAATATTTTAGGTTTTGTGGTTAACCATCAAGTACCAGAAAAAAAGCTTAACGGAATACAAATATTAGGCACAATTGATGAATTAAAGCAAATTAGTAATGAATTTAATATCGATGAAATTATTATTGCAATTGATGATATTAATTATGAGCGTTTATTAGAAATATTAGATTTGTGTAACTCACTTAAGGTTACTGTTAAACTAACATCTGAATTATTTGACATCGTTACGAAAAAAGTTTCAACAGAAAAATATGCCGGGATTCCGGTATTGGGCGTTTCTCCACACTATAGCAATAATTTAACATTAAAATTTAAAAGAGTCGTAGATTTAATATTATCTCTAATTGGAGTAATTTTCCTTTCTCCAATATTTTTAATTATCTCAATTTTAATCAAATTATCCTCAAAAGGACCTGTATTTTTCAAACAAGATAGAATTGGACAAGGTGGTAAACCTTTTAAATTCTATAAATTCCGGTCAATGACAATTGATGAAAACGGTGAAGAAGAAAGAAAAAAACAAATGATTGAGTTTATTAAAAACAGCGGCATAAATAATGGCGATACAAAAATTATTAATGAAAAACGCGTAACTTGGATTGGGAAAATAATACGAAAATTATCACTTGATGAATTACCTCAACTAATAAATGTTATTAAAGGTGAAATGAGTTTGGTTGGACCTAGACCAAGCTTGCCCTATGAATTTGAAAATTATGATACTTGGCAAAAACGACGTGTTAATGTATTGCCTGGTTGTACCGGTGTATGGCAAGTGTGGGGTAGAAGTACAGTTTCATTTAGAGACTCTGTTGTTCTAGACCTTTATTATGTTAATAATATGTCCCCTTGGCTGGATATTCAATTAATTTTGAAGACTGTTCCTGTTATGCTCTTTTCAAAGGGTGGAAAATAATTTTTTTTTGCTTATTTTATACCCTAAAAATGATTTTATAAAGGATACTTTTGTAATGAAAAAACTTTTGTTACTATTTTTTCTCCTATTCGTAGGCAATTTATTTGCTCAAACAGATGTTAAACTTGGATCCAATTATTCCGGCATTGCAGTCCAAAAACAAGGCGGCTTTTATGATTATTCCGATCCTGAGGCTATTAATATAAGCGTTGCGGTTTGGGGATTTGTAAGATATCCAGGAAGGTATAAAGTGCCACTATATACAAATGTAAATGATTTACTTTCATTGGCTGGAGGTCCTTCCGATGCATCCGATTTAGAAGATTTAAGATTGTATAGAGTTATGGAAGATTCTACTCAGCATTTATTTTCATTTAATTTTAATGATATTTTATGGGCTGATAAAATAGAAAACCAAAACAGAAAATTGCCAAAGTTACAAGGTGGCGATCTATTAGTTGTTCCAGGTTCGCCAAGGTTGTATTTTAGAAACTGGTTTCAAGTAGGTTTAAGTATATTTTCTGCAATAATTTCCTTATGGCTACTAATTCTTAGATTAAAGTAAAATTAAATTAGGCTAAAGATTTTATATTTTTAGTCAATATTTTATCATACTGTAAAAATTGCTGAATGTTATTTTGAACACTTGAATGCTCCATAATTCGAGAGTTAATTCATTTTTCTTATATTTAATACAATTATAACTTCCCTTGTTTTATTGTAATGTCAAATTTTCTAAAAGTATACTAAAAATAAGTGTTTATGAAAATGACATTATTTTGTGATAAGTATAATTAATCTGTTATATTTCCGCGACTTACAATTATCATGAAGAATTAAACCTTCTTAAATTAGATCTCTGTTATTGTTTTCAAATCAAAGTTAATTATTGGATTTTGGATATTTTAAATTGTCAACTTAAATATAAATTTTACTACCATTTTCCAATAATTCATCTTTTATTCTATAGTATTACAACTAAAAAAAAAGAATAATGCAATATTAAACTTCCATTATAAAAGAAATTGTTAAACTTTTAATAACTCTAAAATTGAAATACTTGATAATTATTCGTTTAGATGTGTATGTTCATGATTAAACGGAAATTTAGTTACTTAAATTTATATCTGATTTTTGATTTTTTTGAAAAGCATTTAGAAATGAATAAATAAATAATGAGTACCCCGGAGAGGATTTGAACCTCCGACCTGCGGTTTAGGAAACCGTCGCTCTATCCTACTGAGCTACCGGGGCATATAAGTAAATTGCATTTAACTGTAAAAAATAAGAATATTCTTTTTCTTATCAAATTTTCTAAATTAAGAATTCACAAAATTGTTTTTACTTCCCTTTTTAGATAATTTTAGAAGTGTAAAATATTTTTATAAAATCAAAAGGAGTTATTAAATGACCACTATAATTGATGTTTTGGGCAGAGAGATTCTTGATTCCAGAGGAAATCCTACTGTTGAAGTTGAAGTCTTATTAGATTCTGGAGTTATTGGTCGCGCAGCCGTTCCCAGCGGTGCATCTACCGGAGAACATGAAGCTGTTGAATTAAGAGACGTTAAAAAGAAAAGATATAATGGTAAAGGTGTTCAAAAAGCTGTAAGCAATGTAAATGATATTATTGCAGATTTACTAATAGATTTTGACGCCGCCGATCAAGTTGCAATTGATAATTTTTTAATTGAATTAGACGGAACACCAAATAAATCGAAATTAGGCGCCAATGCTATTTTAGGTGTTTCTTTAGCGTGTGCCAAAGCCGCCGCAGAAGCTTTGGAATTGCCGCTTTACAGATACATTGGAGGCACAAGCGCTAGAGTATTGCCAGTTCCAATGATGAATATTTTAAATGGCGGATCTCACGCAGATAATACGGTTGATTTTCAAGAATTTATGATTATGCCTCACGGCGCCGCAAGTTTTGCTGAAGCATTAAGAATGGGTACGGAAACTTTCCATTCATTAAAATCTGTTTTAAAGAAAAATGGTTATTCAACTTCTGTCGGTGATGAAGGTGGATTCGCTCCAAATTTAAAATCAAATGAGCAAACTTTGGAATTGATACTTGAAGCTATTACAAAAGCTGGATACAAGCCAGGTAAAGAAATAAGTCTTGCACTAGATGTTGCTTCACGTGAAATGTATGATAAAAAGAAAAACAAATATGTTTTCTTTAAATCCGATAAATCTGAAAAAACATCCGACGAAATGATTAAAATCTATGAAAAATTAACCAAAGATTTTCCTATTGTTTCAATTGAAGACGGATTAGATGAAAATGATTGGAAAGGTTGGAAAAATTTGACCGATACACTTGGCAAAAAAGTTCAATTGGTTGGTGATGATTTATTTGTAACAAATACCAAAAGATTAAGCGAAGGTATTGAAAAATCAATCGCAAATTCTATACTAATAAAAGTAAATCAAATTGGTACTTTAACAGAAACATTGGATGCAATTGAAATGGCAAAACGTGCCGGTTATACAAATGTTATTAGTCACCGCTCCGGCGAAACTGAAGATACAACAATTGCGGACATTGCGGTTGCTACAAATGCCGGTCAAATTAAAACCGGATCGGCAAGCAGAAGCGATAGAATTGCAAAATATAATCAGCTTTTAAGAATTGAAGAAGAATTGGATTCAACCGCAATTTATCCCGGATTATCTGCTATAAATTGTAAATAATTATATTAAATTTGTTTTGATAAAGCGTCCTTGTTTGGGCGCTTTTTTTTTATTAAAGTCAGAATTCGGAAGGTATATTTAATTGTTTTTAATATAGTTAGACATACTTCGTAGAATAATAAAAAAGATACCGCCAAGAAAGGCTAAGATACAAGAAATATAAATGATTGTTTCCATAATTTTTTCTCAATTATATTCATTCAAATAAATGAAATAAAAGATTTTTTTTGTGATCATGAACAATATATTATCGGAAATTAAACTTCCTTAATTAAATTTAATATTTCAATTAACTTAATAATTTACAAAAGTCAATTATGATTAATATTGGAGAAATTGCAGCTTTAATAACCGCAGTACTTTGGTCTGGAACCGCAATTGCTTTTTCTGAAGCTACAAAAATGGTTGGCTCATTTACAGTTAATTTAACGCGCTTGTTATTGGCTACTTTTTTTCTAGTAGTAACTATTTTACTATTTAATTTAAATTGGCAAATTTCTTTGCATCAAATTTATTTGCTTGGTTTGAGCGGAATTATCGGTTTAGTGTTCGGCGATGGATTTTTATTTAAATCATATCAATATATTGGCGCTAGATTAAGTATGCTGATAATGACGTTGTCTCCGGCTGTAGCTTCTTTAACTGCATATTTATATTTGGGTGAAGTTCTTTCTATGTGGGGAATTATAGGAATACTTATTACTATTTCGGGAATATCAATTGTAGTATTTAAAAGATCAGAACAGCCTTCGACCGATTATAAGAAAAATAATTTGGGGTACATTTTTGCCGTGCTCGGTGCAGTGGGTCAAGCAATCAATTTAATTTTCGCAAAAGAAGCATTTAGTTACGGAGAAATTAACAGCTTTGTCGCAACTTTTTACAGAATGCTGCCTTCTATAATTTTAATGTACATTTTAGGATATTTTTATAAGAGCCGAAAAGTTAGTTTAAAAATTTTAAAAGAAAGAAAAGATGCGTTGAAGTTTATTATTGTCGGTTCTATTATTGGTCCATTTCTCGGTATAACTTTCAGCTTAATTGCAATATCAAATACAAAAGTTGGAATTGCCGCTACCTTAATGTCAACAATGCCGATAATAATGCTTCCAATAGTAAAATATTATTACAAAGAAAAATTGAGTTTCATTTCAATATTCGGCGCGTTTATTGCAGTAATTGGAATCGCAATTTTATTTTTGCGATAGATTATTTTTGTTTTTCCTTATTAATTTCAAAATTATAAATTATTTTACCGAGATTAGCCAGAAACGGTAAACCAATTTCATCGTATTCATATTTATCATCATTGTAAATTTGATCTTCATTTACGTGAATTACTGCAGATAGAAAAAATTCTACATTATTTTCAACATCTTTAATATAAGCGTTATCAATTAAGTATCCATAAGCCAATCCGCTTTTACTGAATATTTTAATGTTAGTTGGAATTTGTTCCTTCGTATTTCCAAACATGAAAAATTTTACATAACCGTCATAATATTCGGTTGAATCATACTTTGGGCATTCGCTTTCACGAGGCAGCATACACATATATTTGTTTAGAAATTTGTAATCATCTTCTGTTAAATTGAATCTTTCCATTTCATCAAATAATTCAGGAAATATTATTCTAATCATTAAATTATGCTGATCTCTTAATCCAAAAAAATTGTTTTGCGAAAAATCTTTAGGTTCATTAATAAGAACTCCATCGGCATAATATCCAATTCCCTTTTTAGTATCGGTCAGTTTTAATTCAATTTCATCTCCCTCAAATTTTGCGGGCTGCTGATAAATAATATTATTATTTTCATCGTAAAAATTTATTGGATTATTTTGCTTATTTAATTCCTCTGTTCTTGTTACTTCCAATCTGTGCAGGATTTTAGTATTATCAAACCCTCTTTTCCTAAGTCTTTGGTTAATTTCTTTTTGTCCTAGAAAATCAAATAATCTGTTGAATGCCTGATTGTCGCTCACTAAAAAAATTCTTTTTATATAGTCAGCAATATTCGGATAACCGCATTCGTCCTTGAATTCTTTATTGAACGCAGTTTGATTTTCATAAACGCTGTCGATGGAAAGATGAGTAAATTTATTTACTCCGGAAATATTCAAATCATTTAACTTTTCTAAAGCAAGAATTGCTGCAGGAAATTTTACAGTGCTTGCCGGATAAAAGTATTTATTGGAATTTTCATTAAATGAAAATGTTTGCAGTTTTTTTTTGCCATTTTCATCTTTCTCAATTTTTGTATAAATGATCTGGATTTCATACTTTTCTAAATTTTGAATTGCCGGTAATAATTGCTGATAATTCTCGCTAATTATTTTATCCAATAAATTTTTATTTTGCGCATTTAGTGTGCCTGACATAATAAGTGATCCCAATAAAATTATAATAAGTTTTGATAATGTCATTTTCCCGCCATTTCATTAGATATTTTTATAAATGTCGTTAAATCAATATCACTGAATAATACAAAAATAACTTTTTTAATGCTTTCAGTTTTTTCTAAAAATGATTTAACGGTATTGTATGCAATTTTGGAAGCATTTTCAAATGGAAAACGATACGCGCCTGTGCTTATTGCTGGAAAAGCGATAGAGTTGATTTTATATTTTTCGGCAATTCTTAATGAATTTTCATAACAACTTTTTAATAAATTTTCTTCATTAAAATTTCCGCCGCTCCATATTGGTCCAACAGTATGAATTACATATTTCGCTTTTAAATTGTAACCTTTTGTAATTTTTGCTTCTCCTGTTTTGCAACCGTTTAATTTTCTGCATTCATCAAGAAGCTTTGGTCCTGCCGCTTTATGAATAGCGCCGTCAACTCCTCCTCCGCCCAATAATGTTTCATTTGCAGCATTAACTATTGCATCCACAGCGGTTTTTGTAATATCACCTTTTATTATTTCAATCATCTTAACATTAAAGGATTATTTTAAAGTGATTGCCAAATAATTGCGCTAATTTAAAATCTTAATTACTTCTGTATGAATATTTGGAGTAGCAGCTATAATACTGTTACCTTTTTCCGGGTCATTACCTTGATAATCTGTAATAATTCCTCCTGCCCCGTTTATAATTGGAATTAATGCCATTGTATCCCAAATGTTCATAATCGGATCAATCATAATTTGAGCATAACCAGAAGCAACCAAATAATAGCCGTAACAATCTCCCCAAAGTCTGTAAAGTTTTACTTTCCTCATTAATTTTTCAAATTTTTTAATATTCTGAAATTCATCAACAGATAAATGATCTGTTGTAAGTAGAACTGCTTCTTCTATTTTACTTACATCATTAACTTTAACAATTTTATTATTTAGAAAGGTTTCAGAATTATTACCTATTAAAAATTCTTTTAAAATCGGCTGATGAAAAACCCCAATGATGGGTTTGCCGTTTTTTGTCAAAGAAATTAACGTTCCGAAAGTAACAGTGCCGCAAATAAAACTTTTCGTTCCGTCAATTGGGTCTAAAAGCCATTGATATTCAGCTCCTTCGTTGTGCTGACCAAATTCTTCTCCCAATATTCCATGTTCCGGATATTCTTTCATAATCATTTCCCGTAACATTTCTTCAGTTGATTTATCTGCAATAGTTACCGGAGAATCATCTGATTTTGTTTCTACATTTATTCCGCTTCTAAAATATTTTCTAATATTCTTACCGCTTATTTCTGTCATTTTTTTACAAAATTTTGAAAATTCCGCAATTTCTTTTTTATCCAACACTTAAAACCTCTCTGTAATTTTGAACTATACTTTTCTTATTATTAGGTGATAAAATAAATTATTTATGAAACTTTTAGAAGCAACTTCAAAAAATATTAATCTTGCCGTTGAAAAACTTAAATCCGGCGGACTTGTAGCTTTTCCGACAGAAACAGTATACGGTTTAGGCGCTGACGGATTAAATGATATTGCCGTTTCTAAAATATTTGAAGTAAAACAACGTCCCACTTTTAACCCGTTGATTTTACACGTTTCTTCATTAGATATGCTGAATGAAATTGCTGAAAATTCTAACGAAAAAATATCTCAATTAATAGATAATTTTTGGCCCGGACCTTTAACTCTAATTCTAAAAAAGAAAAACAATGTACCTTATATCGTAACTTCCGGATTAGAAACCGTTGCCGTAAGAATGCCAAATAATCAAATCGCATTGGAATTAATTTCCAAATTGGGAAAACCAATTGCCGCACCAAGCGCAAATAGTTTTAGTAAATTAAGTCCGACTAAAGCCGAACACGTTGTTAAACAACTGGGAAATAAAGTTGATATTATTTTAGACGGCGGAAACTGCGAAGTAGGCGTCGAATCTACAATAATTGAAGTAACCGACAATTCTCAAATTTTATTACGACCCGGAGGCATTGCCAGGGAAAGAATTGAAAAAGTAATTGGGAAATTATCAAGTCTGAATCAAAATTCAATTTCACCTAATTCTCCCGGACAATTAAATATTCATTACGCGCCGAATATTCCTATTTATTTTTATAGTGAAAATATATTGCAAGATTATTTAAACAAAAATATCGGCGTCATTTTTTTCAGCGAAATTAAAAATGCTGATAAATTTAGAATTATTAAAGTGCTTTCCGGAAAAGCTGACTTACACGAAGCCGCATCAAATTTATTTGCGCATCTGCATGAATTGGAAAATTCAAATTTGGATTTAATCCTTGTGGAAAAAGTGGATAACATTGGTCTTGGCTCTGCAATTATGGATAGATTGACTAAAGCAGTAAATAAATATTTGTGATATTCTTTGCCGTCTTGATAATTTCAATATCTTGTTTTAAAAATTCAACGACAACGTCTTTTAGCGTCCGAGTTGATCAACAAAGTTAATCGTATTCAAGCCGTAGTATATTTATTCCAAAACAACAAGATGAGTTGTTTGCGGTTGGTTTTTGACTTCGAATTTCTTTTCAAGATTAGCTTCTTTCACCAAATAATCCAAGCCGCCGTTTTTAATGTAGTTCTTAAAATTCATATAGTGATCCTTTCCGGCAAGAAATTCGACAACAACATTTTGTTTTCCCCAAATAGATTTTGGAGTCGGAGCAATATAATCACAGATTATTATTTTCCCGCAAACACTCTTAATGGATGTCAATAAATCCAGTCTTTCCTTTTCAGGTACTTCGTGAATAACAAACGTAAGAACTGCATAATCAAATTTGTATGAATATTTTTGTTTTACTTCGGCGATACTTCCGTGAAGGAATTCAACATTATTGAATTCTGAGTTGTGATTCATATTTGCCACAGCAATATTTTTAGATGAAAGATCGACGCCTACAATTTTTTTGCAGTGTCCGGATAATTGAAACGCCAATCTGCCGGTTCCGCAGCCTACATCCAAAATCAAAGTGTCTTTTGCAATTATTTTTATTATTTGTTCAAATATTTTATCCTGGTTCGGCGCAATGAATTTATCATAAAATTTTCCATCATACCAATGCTTTTTATCATTCATAATTTTAGAATCCGATTAGTAACTGATAAGCCATTATAATAATTGATACTATTAAAATTATTTTAATTACTTTTTCTCCCCTTCTGACCGCAACTTTTGCCGCCCACCAAGCTCCGAGTCCACTGCCGGCTGATAGACTTATTCCATATAACCAATTAACGTTATTTGTAAATACGAAAATTAAAAATGCCGGAATTGTATATATCAAAACAATAAATACTTTGTGAAAGTTTACATATACCAAATTTAACTTTAAGATATTGTGCAATGTAAGCATTAATAAAAATCCTATTCCTACCTGAATAAATCCGCCGTAAAATCCAAGCGCCAGCATTGATGGATAAATTAACCATGGAAGCTTTTCATATATTTTATCATTTAAGACTTTTTTGGAATTTGGGATCAACATTGTAATTACGATTCCTATCATTACAACGCCAAGAATTTTTTCGAAAAGCTCATTTTCAATTTTTGTCGAGTAAAATGCGCCTATTATTGCTCCGGGAAGTGTTAATAAACTTAATTTAATACTTAACTTAATTTGACTTATTTTTTGATTATGAAACGAAAGAGCGCCAAAAATACTTTGAGATAATATCCCAAGTCTGTTTGTTCCGTTTGCAACCGGCGCGTCTAAACCCAAAAAAATTAAAATTGGAAGCGTTAAGGTTGAACCGCCTCCTGCCATTACGTTAATAAAACTTGTTATAACCCCGGCAGTAAAAAGTAAAATTAATTCAAAAAATGTATTCATAAAATTTAGTTTGCAGATAATATTTAATTTTAGTTTATCTTAACACTTACAATTATTTCATGTTACAAACAAAAATAATTGTGTTAAAATAAATAACATCGCTAATTTATTCACATAATTATTTTAAAAACTTATGAATTTTATAGAAATTATTGGTTATACGGGTTCGGCATTAGTCGCAATTTCCCTAATGATGAAAAATATTTTTTACTTAAGAAGAATTAATCTTATAGGAGCTGCAACATTTGCGACATATGGTTTAATGGTTGGAGCAATTCCGGTATTCGTTTTAAATAGTTTCATTTCCGCTGTTGATATTTATTACATAATAGAAATGAAGCGAAAGAAAGAATATTTTACGTTATTGCAAATTGAAAATTCACATGGTTCATTATTAAATAAATTTTATGATTTTTATAAAACCGACATTTTGAAATTTTTTCCGAATTTTGAAATTTCCAAAATTGATGAAGATAAAAGTTTTTTTATACTAAGGAATTTAATTCCCGTTGGGTTGTTTGCATATAAGGAAGTTGATACACAAAGGATATTAATTGAACTTGATTACGCAATACCTGATTATAGGGATTTGAAGAACGCGAGATTTATTTACTTTGCACAGTCAAATCATTTTGTAAAAAAAGGTTATAAAATATTAACTGCGGAATCTAATGTTGAATCACATCAAAAATATCTTACAAAAATCGGATTTCTCCGAGATAAAACCGTCAAGGATTTATATATTAAAAATATTTAACTTTCTTAAAATTATTTTACCTTTAATTCTTCGATTGCAATATTTAAAAAATTTGGAATTACCGTATTACGAGTTAAAATAATATTATCCGGGTTTTCCAGATGTTCTAACATTTCGGCTAATTTTTTTTCTCCGTATTCATCAACAACTTGTTTTTGTCTTTCAGCTTGCCCAAAATGATGCCTCATACTAACAATATCGGCTTCAGGGTGAAATTGTGTACCGATAAATTCATTGGAAACTCTAATTGCCATCATTGCTCTTTCCAATTCAATATGCGGTCTAAGTTTTTCAATCGCAATTAATTTTGCGCCAAGTTCCCTAAACACATTTTTATCCGGACTAATAACCTGATAACTTCTAAAATCGGCACCGTAAAAAATATCAGGCAGCCCGTGCAAAATATTATCAAGCCTTCCAATTTCAGTTTTATGAACAGGTAGAATTCCAAATGATCTGGAATTTCTCGGTATAACTTCACCAAGTTTGAAATATCTTGCCATAATTTGAAACGAATGACAAATGAATATCACATATTTTTTTTTACTTTTATTGTTTTGGTTATGAGACCAAATCTTATCCATTAAATTAAAATACTTTTTTTCCCATTTTGTACCTTCACCGTCAAATGGATCACCTGGTCCGCCAGAAGAAATGTAAATATCGTAGTCGCTAGAAGGAACTTCATTTTTATTTCTCGATTCAAATATATTGTATGTTAAATTAATGTCAGATTTCTTTTCATTTGTTTCTTCCAAAATGTCTTTAATACATCTCATTCCTTGATTTTCTTCACCATTATACAAATCAATAATTGCGGTTTTTATTTCCACTTTAATCCTTTTTTCGTTAAAACATTGTGTAAATATAGAAATATTCTATAAAATCTAAATGCATTTTAGTATTTTCATATAATAATCATTTTTTATTATGAACGAACATTGTAAATGCGGACACAAATATGATCATCCATTGGTCATTCATGAATGCGAATATTCAAAATGGGGATGGTTTCTTTTAACAATATTAGGTTTAAGCGCGAAACCAAAATCAGTTAAATTTATTTGTGCAAATTGCAAAGAGCAAATTTTAGCTACTTCCGATGAAAATATTTTAAAAAAGTTTGTTGGCAGGTAAATTATTATTAGTTTAAAATTATATATGTTATAATAAATTTGGGAGATTTATAATGGCTGATCAATTAATATTAGAAAAACAAAAACAAGCCGCTGAAATTCTTAAAGAAAAAAATATTGACATGTGGATGACTTTTGTAAGGGAAACCGGAAATATTAAAGATCCAATTATGGAAATGATTGTTGGAACCGGCGCAACTTGGCACTCGGCATTTATTATTACCAAGGAAGGCGATACTGTTGCAATTATCGGCTCGCTTGAAGAAGCCAATATGAAATCAGTAGGAACATTTAAAACAATTGTTCCATATTTAAAATCTGTTAAGGCGGATTTAATAAATATTTTAGACAAGTATAACCCGAATAAAATAGCATTAAATTTTTCAAGAAATTCATCAATGGCTGATGGCTTAACTCATGGTGTTTATTTGGAATTAATAGATTTGCTGAAAGAAACACCTTACGCTGAAAGATTTGTTTCGTCAGAAGAAATTGTTGCAGCTTTAAGAGGGAGAAAATCTAAAGCAGAAGTTGATCTTATAAAAGATGCAATAAAAGAAACATTAATTATTTTTGATGAAGTAACAGATTTTATTGAGCCAGGTAAAACTGAGAAAGAAGTCGCGGATTTTGTCCGCCGAAAAGTTAAAGAACGCGGTTTTGACTTTGCCTGGGACGAAGAACATTGTCCCGCTGTATTTACCGGACCAGATACAGCCGGAGCACATTCGGGACCAACAGATAGAAAAATTCAAAGAGGTCATGTTATAAATATGGATTTTGGAGTAAAGAAAAACGGATACTGCGCAGATTTGCAAAGAACTTGGTATGTTTTAAAAGAAGAAGAAACTCAAGCTCCCGAAGAAGTTTTAAGGGGTTTTAACGTAATTAAAAACGCAATTATAAAATCCGGTGACGCTATGAAGCCAGGAAAGCTAGCATGGGAAATTGATAATATCGCGCGCAGTTATATTGTTGAAAACGGCTATGAAGAATATCCTCATGGTTTAGGTCATCAAGTTGGCAGAGTTGCGCATGATGGCGGGGCAATGATGGGACCTAAATGGGAACGGTACGGAAATCTTCCTCTTCTTCCTTTGGAATTAGGAAATGTTTTCACAATTGAACCCAGACTTCCAATTAAAAATTACGGAATTGCAACAATGGAAGAAATTGTTTGGATCAAAGAAAATGGCGTTGAATATTTATCCAAACCGCAAACAGAATTATATATAATTAAATAGTCCAAAATTAACATTCAATAAAATAGAATATTATTGAACTTTTTTTGATAATATTCTATTTCTTAAAACTATACAAATAAGCTGCCATATCATTTAATGTAAGAATATATGCGCCGGCGCCATAACCAACCATTGGAATTTCACCGCCGTAATTTTCAGTATCATGATCATAAAGTTCGGCTATTAAATTATGATTTAACTTTGAATAATTTGTTGTCCAATCAAAGAGTTGTTTTGCCTTTTCATATTTTTTAAATTTAAGCAAAGTGGAAATAATTCTCATATTTAAAAAAGGCCATTCACTTATTGTATACCAATCGGGATTATTCAACCTTGAAAAGCCTCTGCGCTCGCTAATTCGCAAATTATTTTCATAATCATTATAATAACTTTCATAAAATTTCTGGTCGGTAATAATATTGAAATTAAATATTTCTATTGTTCCGCCGTCGTAAAAATCCTTTGTATTTGGGTTTTCCGCAGCTTTAAATCCCTTAATTGTTTTGCCTTCATAAATAAAATTATTTTTTATCCCTTCCGTCAATTCTTTGTGGGCTGAAAAATATTTTTCATAATTATTAAGAGAATTATGCTTTAGCAATTCGGAATAATTTCTTAATCCAACTGAATTTACATTTGCTGTAAATGCGTACTGCTTTCCGGGAAGATGATATTCCCATGGTCCGGATTCAGTTCTAATGATTTTATTTGAATCAATAAAAGTGAGTATCGGATCAGCAATAAGTTTATTTATTTTTTCATAGTTTGCCTTAAGGAATTCTATATCATTGCTTTGATTTATATAATCCGAAAATCCAATTAAAAATAATCCAAAACCATCAAGCTCAATATTCGGATTATCACCGCCATCAGCTTCTTCAACACCTGGGCCAAAATATCTGCAAACACTTATTTGGTAATCGGATTTGACGCCGTAATCAATTCCGTCTTCCTTTAAGATAAAATTTTTATAATATCCGGCATCGGCATTAAGGAAAAAGTTAATAGCGCTTTTTGCCTCATCAAATAAGTTCAATTTATTCAATGCCATAATTGAGTAAACTGCGTCTCTCACCCATCCGATATTCCAATTGCCTGGCAAAAGAGAAGCGATTATTTGTCCGCGCGATTTAGGGAATATTTCATTATCTGCAACTTGTCCCATTTTTAAAACTGTAATCGATTGCTCATAAAGATTTTTTTCGTCTGCCGAAATATTCTGCGGATAATGCGATTTGGCAAAAACATTTTTCATAAATAAAATCTCATTATCAAGCATATTTATTGAATCTAATATTGATAAAGCTTTTTGAAAATCTTGAGTATTGCTTTGCAGTGAATCGTTGAAAGAGAATAGAAAATATTTTACAATTTCGTTATTAGGAAATGAAATAATTTTTTCTTCGCTTAAAATATTGCAATATGATTTTTCATAAGTAAATTTGAGATTTTTAACATCTTCATTTTTACCCGCAATCGCGGCGTAAAATATTTTATCTGATGTAGTAAAGGGCGCGAAATAATAAACTTTATACTTTTCATAATCAGCGCAAATTACGTGAGTGTTATCAAAATATTCAATTTTACCGGGCTTAATATTTGCATTCAATTTAATATTATAGACAAACGGTTTAACTGAATGAGTTGAATCAAAATCTCTAAATATATAAGGCTTTACGTATTCAACTGAATTTGAAAGTTCGTTATAAACGGCTGATATTAGTCCGTTTGACGTAACTATTTGATTGAAAGATTTTTTGGGAGCCGGCTTCAAATTCAGCAGATCAATGTAAGTCTCCTTATCGCATATTCCAAATTCACCTCCGTAAATTCCGCCTCCGCCAACTTCATCATAAACTCTTACAGCCAAAGTATTTTCATTTTTCAACAAACCATGAGGAATTTCATAAGCTCGCTGTAAATTCCACGCAGTGCTGTAATTCGGCGCGACCGATCCCGTCTTTCCAAGCAATTTGTCATTTAAATATGTTTCATCGGCATCATCTATTTTTCCTAACAGCAGCATTAATTCCGTACTTTTTATTGAATCAATATTAATATTGAAATGAACTCTGTACCATCCAAATCCATTGTAATTTTCATAACCTTGATTTTCCCAGTTTGCCGGAACATATATAGAATCCCATTCAGAATCATTAATATCACTTTGCATGTATTCTAAATTATCTCCCGTCTTAAACTGCCAATTATGCGGCAGTGTTAAAAGCTGTGAAAAATTTTTTGTATTAAGTAAAGAAATTAAACAAAGAAAAATTATTTTATTTTTCAAGTTTGTTTCCCTCGTTCATGTAATGATTATATGAATAAATATTTGCGAACTTGTAATTATGCCGTGAAGTAAAATAAATAAAATTATAAATTATTTGATAAGTTAAGGCAAAAAACCGGAGAATTAAAATTCCTTAAATATTCTTGCTAATGGATTTCCCGGAGCATCCATTTTAATATTCAAAAAATAACCAAATGGAGTTTGAGATACCGAATATTCAGAATTCCTTAATCTAAATTCGGCGTTATTTAACATTTTTTTTGTAAACTCGGGATTAGCGCTGCTTTCCGATAAGTGATTGAATGAATGGAGAATTATTCTGTTTGTTTCATTTTTACGCGCAGCCCATTTTAAATTCTTGATTAGTTTTGTTTCAACATCAGAGCTATTGCTCTCATCTTTTTCTTCGACATGAATAAAACCTAATACTGCATTATTAATTTCTTCTTTAATATTCGATTCAACGGCAGATTCTAAACCTTTGTGATTTGTTTCAAATGAAAATGAGTTAACGTAAAAGATTAACAGCTTCAATTTATTTCCCTTCTTTAAAATCAAAAACAGAATTTGGATCAACTCTTTTATCAAACCATTGAACTCCCCAATGCAAATGCGGACCTGTTGATCTTCCTGTAGTACCGACTTCACCAATAATTTCGCCTTTCTTAACCGATTGACCAACTTTTACAAAACTTTTACTAAGATGCAGATAAAATGAATTTAAACCCAAACCGTGATCTAATAATATATAATTTCCGCTGTAATAAAAGTTATCCGCGGAAAGATGAACAACCCCATCAGCCATTGCTTTTACCGGTGTTCCAAGCGGCGCGGCAAAATCAATTCCATTATGCATATTTTTAGGTATACCGTTTAATATTCTCTGACTTCCGAAAACACTTGATATTCTGGCTTTTTCAATCGGTTTTACGAAACCCTTAAGATATAACAAATCTTTTACGCTTCCGACTTTTTCCCTTGCCGCTTTCGATATTTCTCTTTCTTTTTCAATTCTCGGTAATTCTTCATTCGGTGCTTCAATATATTTTTGCTTCATACCCTTAATTCTTTGAATATTATAATTTTCTTTTTTGGGTGTAAGTTTCTTAACGATTGTTTTATTATCAAATTTAAAAACAAATATGTGTTCAGCAGTATCGTCTCTATCAAAACCGAAAATGAAATTTCCAAATTTATCAAATGATATTTTAGCCGAATCTATTGTAATATCAGCAACATTTTCCGCTTTGCCAAATATCAAATGACCTTGTTTAAGTTTTCCAAAAAAATTCACCTCTTGAGTAAATATAATAGTGGATGAAAACAATAAAGTGATAAATATTTTATTAAAATTCATTGTTACCTTGTTAAATTAAAGACATTAAAATTGCACAAAGCCAAGCACCATATGTTCCAAGTGCATAACCAAGTACCGCGAGTAAAACGCCGACACTCGCCAAAGAAGGATGAAAAGCCGCAGCTATAATTGGTGCGGATGCCGCTCCGCCAATGTTAGCTTGACTTCCAACGGCTAAAAAGAAAAACGGCGCTTTAATTAATCTTCCTACAAAAAATAAAAATAGTGCGTGAAAAGTGATCCAAATTGAAGTTATCAATAAAAGCTGTATGTTTTGGAAAAATCCCATTATGTTCATTTCCATTCCAATAGTTGCGATCAGAATGTACAAAAACAAATTTCCTATTTTTGAAGCTCCGCTGTTTTCCAACTTTCTAAATTTTGTAAAACTTAATAATAATCCACCCGTTGTTGCTAATACAATAAGCCAAAAAAAGTTGGATGTTAAGCTGAACTTTTCGAGTTGTGGAAAATTATTTTGAAAGAATGGCGCAATTATATCCGCTAAAAATTGAGAAACTCCGGTTACGCCAAATCCCACTGCCAATATTTTTATCATTGATGCAGTGTTGGAAAAATCAAATTCCTCGGTATGATCTTTATCTATACCTTTTTTGATTGCTTCAATTGATTTTAAATCAGCTTTTAAAAATTTATCCAACTTATCGGAAATACCTATTCCATATAACAAAATTGCAAACCAAACACTGTATGTTAAAACATCAATTGCAATTAACGCGGAAAACACCGAACCGTCAACATTAAATACTTCTTTCATTGCCGTTTGATTTGCTCCGCCTCCTATCCAGCTGCCGGCAATAGTTGATAATCCCCGCCAGGTTGCCAATGGGCCACTGTGAATGATGAAATCATGAAAAAAAGTTGAAACTAAAAAAAACGCAATTGGTCCGCCTATTATTACTCCAAATGTTCCGGCAAGCATCATAATTATTGCTTTCGGTCCTAACTTAATTATTCTATTGAAATCAATACCCAATGTTAAAAGTACCAAACTCGTCGGCAGTAAAAATTTTGAAGCCATACTATAAAGTCCGGAATCTTTTGCAGAAATAATCCCCAGTGAATTAAATATTCCCGGAATAAAATAGCAAAGCAGCAATGAAGGAACATATTTATAGAATTTTAACCAAAACGGTTTATTGCTTTTTGATGTTGTAAAAACGAAAGCCAAAATGGCTAACAAAATAGCAAAGACAACGGCATCATTCGTAAGTGGAAATTTCATAATTTATCAACGATTTAGGATATTAAAAGTTAAACAAATGATTGGTTAAAATCATTTCTAAAAAATTATAAATAGAGATATTGAATTTTTATCAAAAAATAAATTTTAAAAATGAATAACTTGTTATTCGGAATTAAAATAAAAATATTAAATTATAGAAATTTTTAAAAACAGAAGATAATAAATGTTACAAGTAGGCAATATTAAAAGTTTATTTAAAGTAAAATTTTCCATTCAACAATTAATTAGTAAAATTCCAATACCTGAATATGCGTTGTTCAGCATTTATGCAATTTTTATTGGAGCAATGGCAGGCATAGCCGCGGTAGTATTCCACGATTCCATTAATTGGACAACCGAATTATTTTTAAATTCAGAAACGCATATTTATTTGTTTTTAGTTCCAGCCGTTGGAATGTTAATACTTAGTATAATGACATATCTTGCTCCAAATATTGCAAAAAGAAAAGGTATTTCGGAAGTAATAAAAGCCGTTTCGATGAGAGGAGGATATTCTCCTTTTAGAATAACATTATTTCACTTTTTCGCACCTGTAATTTGTATAGGAACAGGTAATACACTCGGTCCTGAAGGTCCAACCGCACAACTAGGAGGAGGAATTTCAAGCAAGATTGGTAATATTATTGGCATGTCTGATTCAAGAAGGAGGATTTTTACCGCGGCCGGCGCCGGAGCTGCTATTGCTGCCGTTTTTAATTCACCACTCGGTGGTATTTTCTTTGCGCTAGAAATAATCTTATTAAATGATTTTCAAACACAAACTTTTTCTGCTTTGGTTTTGGCCTCAGTAACTGCAAGCGCAATTTCAAGAATTCTTCTTGGAAATCAACCCACATTTTCGTTCCCTGAAATTTCAATTGGTCCTTATTCCGATTTTTATTTATATGCATTATTGGGAATTTTATCCGGATTTTTTTCCTTATTGTTTATCAGATATTCTGAGTTTGTAGATAATATAATTAACAATAAAATTTTATTATCTATTCCCAGATGGATAGTTATGGTAATTGCCGGTTTGATGATGGGTATAGCCGGATATTATTTCAAAGGTATTTTCGGAATTGGATATAATACAATAAATAGTATATTGGCTTCAAATGAAATTTGGCAAGTTGTTATAATTCTTCTTGTGCTCAAATTTTTGCTTGTTCCAATTATATTATATTCGGGAGGTTTTGGCGGAATATTTGCGCCTTCTTTATTTATAGGCGCTTGCTTAGGGTTTTTATATTCATACTCATTAAATTTCCTTTTCGGATTAAATCTAGATACTACAGCGTATGTTCTTGTTGGAATGGGAGCTATTCTTGGTGGCGTTAGTACAATTCCAATTTCTGCAATTCTAATAATATTTGAAATGACTAAAAATCACACTTTTATTTTACCGCTGATGCTTGGCGTAATAATTAGTACAACAATAGTGCAAATAATTCTTAAAGGTTCAATCCAAATAAAGCATCTGGAACGGGAAGGTTATAGAATATCAAGCGGTAAAGAAACAAATGTCTTAAAATCGATTTTTGTGGAAGATATTATGCGCGACGATATTTTATTAATACCTGAAAATACGTCCATATCAAAATTAATAAGTCTGCTTCTTGAAAGTCCTCACGCAACATTCTATACAATAAATACAAATGGAAATTTAGTCGGCACAATTACGGAAAATGAACTTCGCCCGATAATTACCGAATACGAACAAATCAGAGATACATTAATTGCAGGCGATATTGCAAAAGCGGAAGTTGTAACAGTTTTAAAATCTGATGATCTTGATCATATTTTAAAATTATTCGGAAGCAGCAACGTTGATCAATTTCCGGTTATATCATCTAAAGATTCCTTAAAAGTAATTGGAACAATTTGGCGCCACGACGTTATTTCCGCTTATAATCAGGAAAGTTTAAAACATAATTTGGCAGATGGTTTTGCTAGTGAGATAAAATCAATTGATAAAACTCACGTTTCAAAAGTGGCTGAAGGTTTTTCAATTGTGGAATGTAATGTAAATTCTGCATTTGTTGGAAGCACTTTAGCGGAGCTTCGACTCAGAAACAAATATGGCTTAGAAGTCTTAATGATCAAACAAAAAAAATCGTTGTTTGATGAAAATGCCGCAATGCCTAAATTAATTATTCCGGATCCTAATTATATTATTAAAGCCGATGACATTCTTGTATTATTTGGCTCTGATGAAAACGTAGCAAAAACTAGTGAATGGAAATAACTTAAATAATTATTTTACAATTTTATGAATACATTTATTTGTCTTCTGAGAGGAATAAATATTAGCGGCCAAAAGAAAATTAAAATGGCTTATCTAAAATCTTATTTTGAAGAAATTGGTTTTAAAAAAATTATTACTTATATCCAAAGCGGCAATGTGATATTTAATTCCAAAATCTCTGATCCAAAAAAATTGAAAAATTAATTTTTGATAAAATAAAGATGCAATACGATTTTGAAGTTGAGACTATTGTTAAAACACCTGAAGAATTAAAAATGGTTATGGAAAATAATCCTTTCATTAAGCAAAATAAAGATGAAAGCAAAAACTACGTTACTTTTCTGTTTAATGAGCCGGCAAAAGAAAGAATCTTGGTTCTCAAAGAAAAAGACTTTTCACCTGAAGAATATTTTATTGATAAAAATATTTTTTACTTTTATTCTCCAAATGGTTACGGCAACGCGAAAATGAACAATAATTTTATTGAGAATAAATTAAAGGTTATTGCTACAACAAGAAACTGGCAGACGGTTAATAAATTGTTAGAACTTTCCAAACAAAATTAATTTTCTAATTTACTTAATGAATATTATTATACTCACTGAAAAAGACCGAATTGACCAAAATCAATTTACAATTTCCGACGAAAGATTTATTCATATCTCAAATATTTTAAATGCTCAAACCGGAGATATTCTGGAGATCGGATTACTTAACGATAAAATCGGCAAAGCAAAAATAACTTTTCGGAGTTCAAATGAAATTCGATTGGAAATAATTGAACTAAAGAACGCGGATGAAAGTAAAATTAATATTGACATAGTTTGCGCTTTGCCTAGACCACAGACATTAAAGAAAGTTTTATCAATTTCGGCAACAATGGGAGTAGGACAATTATTTTTTATTAAATCTGAAAAAGTAGAAAAAAGTTATTTCCATTCTCCAATGCTTTTGGAAGATAACTATTCCAAATTTTTGATGGAAGGATTGAGTCAGGGCAAGAAAATTAATATGACTAAAGTATCTTTTCACAAGCAATTTAAAAAATTCTTTGAAGATGAATTTAATCCGAATAATTATGATATAAAATTATTAGCTCATCCGGATTCTGAAATCAATTTAATGAATATTAAATTTTATAATTCGCAAAATATAGCTTTGGCTATTGGTCCCGAAGGCGGATGGAATGATTTCGAAATTAATTTTATGCGGAATTTTGGTTTTGAAAAATTTCTTTTGAGTAAAAGTATTTTAAGAGTTGAAAGTGCTGTTACTGCCGCATTATCGCAAATAGAATTATTAACTTTTTGATTATATTTATTTTATTATTGAAAGAATTTTATGGAAAATTTATTTGACGGAGTTAAAGAATTTAATTCGAATGATTTTTTAGAGCATAAAGATTTGTTTGCAGAACTTGGTAAAAAACAAAATCCGCACACTTTATTTATTGGTTGTTCCGATTCAAGATTAGTCCCTAATTTAATTACTAAAACTTTACCGGGCGAACTTTTTGTAATAAGAAATATCGCTAATATTGTGCCTTATTATAGAGTATCTCAGGAATTTGCCGCAACTACTTCCGCAATTGAATACGCGGTAAAAATATTAAACGTAAATAATATATTGATTTGCGGTCACTCAAATTGCGGCGGATGCAATGCAATGTTTTTTAACGAATCGCAATTTTCGGAAATTCCGAATACAAAAAAATGGCTGGAACTTTCAAATTCCGTCAAAGATAAAATCAACGAAGTGCCTAACATTCATAACGATCACGCAAAAAGAGAATGGATGACCGAGCAATTAAATATTGTTGAGCAAATGAAACATCTATTAACTTATCCTTTCATAAAAAAAAGTTTAAGAAAAAAGAATTAAATATTTTGGGCTGGTATTACATAATTGAAACCGGAGACATATTTAATTACAATACATTAATAAAGCAGTTTGAAAAAATAGCTTAGTTTACATTTGGAATTAAAATGAAAAATTTACTTTTATTAATATTTACGATTTTCATTTATGCTTGCAATACAAATATTGATAAAAACAAAATTAAAGCAGAAATTGAAGAAACAGAAAAGCAATTTGAAATAATGTGCGGTGAAAAAAGTATTGCCGATGCTTTTACATTTTTCGCGGATGAATCCGCTGTAATTAAAAGAGGAAACGACTCTCTAATTTCAGGAAAGAAAAATATCTTTAAATATTACACTAAAGATTTTTATAAAAACGCAAAAGTTAATTGGAAGCCGGATTTTATAGAAGTTTCCGAATCAGGAGATCTGGCTTACTCTTATGGAAAATATATTTGGAAAAATTCTATTAATGATTCAATTGTAGAATATAAAGGAATTTACACAACTATTTGGAAACGTCAGCATGATAATAGCTGGAAATACGTTTGGGATTAAGAAATTGGAAAAGTATGATGAATAAAAAATTAATTAAAAACAGTATTTGCAAAATCTTCCCGCAATGGGAATTTTTAAAGTCGAGAATGCCGTAAACAATAAACTCTTTGTAGATTTTGGACTGAATGTAAAAGGTAAAATTAACGGTTGTAAATTTCAATTGGATAATAATTCACATCCAAATAAAGGTTTGCAAGAAGATTATAATACCTTTGGAGGTAATAATTTTATTTTTGAGGTTATAGATATTTTAGAACCAAAAGATAATGAATCAAAAATTATGTTGAGGAACTTAAAATACTTGAAGAAATGTGGATCGAAAAACTTAAAAGTTATAATGAATTCGGCTACAATAAACGTAAATGTTAAATAAGGATAGGCAAGATGAGAATTTTATACTTTTTTTATTTTTCTTTATTATCACTTTCATTTGCGCAAAATGAAAAAATTGTAACGCTAGAAACGCCGAATTGTAAAATTGAAGGAAGCTTGCTCTTACCTTATAAAACACAAAATATTCCGATTGCATTAATAATAGCAGGCTCAGGACCTACAGATAGAGACGGAAATAATTCCGTAATGAAAAACAATTCATTAAAAATGCTGGCTTATGCGCTGGAAGAAAACGGTATTGCATCACTACGCTACGATAAACGGGCAATCGGAAAAAGTATTGTGCAAAATTTTGACGAAAGTAAATTAAGTTTTGAGGATTATGTAAAAGACGCAAAAAGCTGGATTGATTATTTATCAAAAGATACATCGTTTAATAAAATTATAGTTATTGGTCACAGCGAAGGTTCACTGCTTGGTATAATAGCTTCTCAAAATAAAAAAGTTAATAAATTCATTTCACTTGCCGGAGCCGGAGAATCTGCAAATTTAATTTTAAGAAAGCAGCTGTCAAATCAGCCGAAAGAATATTATGAAACTTCGGTTAAGTATTTAAGCAAATTAGAAAAAGGAGAAATTATTGACAGCGTTGATCAAAATTATTATGCTCTTTTCAGACCCGGCATTCAGCCTTACTTAATTTCTTGGTTCAAGTATGATCCTCAAAAAGAAATTGCAAAACTTAAGATGCCAATTTTAATTATACAGGGAACGACTGATCTGCAGGTAAAAGTAGAAGATGCGGAACTTTTGCACGCGGCAAATAAAAAACTCACAAATAAAAATTATTAATGGAATGAACCATATATTAAAGGAAAGTGAAATGGATTTGCAGAAAAATATTCAACCTTATTCAAATCCGGAATTGCCGTTAAAAGATGGTTTGATTGATTCAATAGTAGAATTTATAAACGAATAATTTAATATTCTTTTAAACTAACTTCTTCAATTTTACCTTTTGTTTCACCTAAATTTCTGCCCCATTTTGAAATTTCATTCAGAATTGGAATTAAGGTTTTACCAAAATCAGTCATCGAATATTCAACACGCAAAGGTACTTCGGCAAAGACTTCTCTTTTTATCAAACCATCTTCTTCTAAAGCTTTTAACTGCAAACTCAGCATTTTTTCGGTTATATCAGGAATTTGCCTTTTCAATTCACCGAATCTGTAAGTTTTATTTTTTAAATACCACAACACAATTGTTTTCCATTTACCTCCAATAAATTTCATTGTTAAATCCATTGCACAATGAAATATTTCCCCTTCTACATTAAATACGTATTTTTTTCCTTTTATTATCATTTTTTCCCTACTGTTAAGTTTGACAGTTATTGTAAATTTATAAAACTATACTTAGATTAGCTACTATCATTTTTATAGTAATAGAAAGGATTAAAAAATGAAAATTACAGTTTTAGGAACCGGAGTTGTTGGACAAACTATTTCGGAAAAATTATTAGAACTTGGTCATGAAGTTTTTATTGGAACCAGAGATGTTAGTAACACAATGGAAAAAACAAATAAAGATAATTTTGGAAGACCTCCGATTAACGATTGGCTTCAGTCTAACAGTAAAGCAAAATTAATTGATTTCAGCACCGCGGCAAATTCCGGTGAATTACTTATAAACGCTACCAGCGGTTCGGGATCAATAGCCGCTTTAAAATTGTGCGGCAATGAAAATTTGGAAAATAAAATTTTAATAGATATTTCAAATCCATTGGATTTTTCAAAAGGCATGCCGCCGACTTTATCAATATGCAATACAGATTCCTTGGGAGAACAAATTCAGAAACTGTTTCCCAATACAAAAGTTGTAAAAACTTTAAATACAATGAACGCGAATCTGATGGTAAATCCAAAAATTATTCCCGGTGAACATAATTTATTTTTAAGCGGTAATGATAAATCCGCCAAAGGTGAAGTAGAGAAACTATTGATTTCTTTTGGCTGGGATAAATCCAATATAATTGATTTAGGCGATATTTCAACCGCACGAGGAACAGAAATGCTGCTTCCAATTTGGCTTAGATTATGGTCTGCTTTAGGAACTTCCGAATTTAATTTTAGAATTGTAAAAAAATAATTTACTTCGGGCGAATGTTAAAATGCATTCGCCAAAGTTTTTTATAATTCTTCAACATAGTTTAAGTCATTTCCAAAAGTTTCTTTTAGATGGTATGCCGAAACAAATGCTATTATAACACTTATAATTCCGACAATTAAAGCGCTGTTAACCATTCCAAAAGAGCCGCGCAAATAATTGAACAAAAATGTTATTGGAACAACAGAACCGCGAATAAAATTTGGAACTGTTGTTGTTACGGTCGATCTGATATTTGTGCCGAATTGTTCTGAAGCAATTGTTACAAAAACCGCCCAATATCCAATTGCAATTCCTAATGCTACGCATAATCCGTAAAAGTATGTTGAAGTAAAATTAGATGAGAATAAATAAACAATTACAAAAATGATAGTAAGCGAAATGAAAATCATTATTATTTTTTTTCTGCTTTTTAAATATTGACTCAAAAATCCGCTCGCAAAATCCCCAAAGATCAATCCGATATAAGTGAACATAATAGCTTGTCCGGCAGAAATTTCATCTTTTGCTCCCAACACTTTTGCAAATTCGGGCGAAAATGTAATGAGAACTCCAACTACAAACCATATAGGCAAACCAATTAAAATACAGTTTAAATATCTAAAAAATCTATCCTTTGAAGTAAATAGTTTTATGAAATTTCCTTTTGATACTTGTGAATTCTGAATGTTTTTATACATCCCGGATTCAAACATTTTTATTCTCATAATCAAAAGAATAATTCCTAATATTCCTCCGATAATATATGAAGTCTGCCAAGTGAAAATTTCCGCGACAATTGCCGCGCCGATTGCTCCGCTAACGCCAATAGTTGCGACTATTGCTGTTCCGTAACCGCGTAATTCCTTTGGAAGAATTTCACTTATTAATGTGACTGCCGCGCCAAGTTCACCCGCTAATCCAATTCCGGCGAGCAACCTTAAAAAGCATATAATTCAATATTTGTCACAAATGCATTGGCAATATTTGCAATAGAGTAAAGAAAAATTGAGCCGAAAAGAACAGAAAGTCTCCTTTTTTATCTCCGTAAATTCCCCAGAAAATACCTCCGAGAAGCATTCCTTGTCATTTGCATATTTAATAAGAAAACACCGTTTTTGATCAAATCTTCGCCGGCAAAACCCAAACTTGTTAAGCTTGGAACACGAACAATACCGAATAGAATTAAATCATAAATATCAACAAAATAACCAAGCGCCGAAACTAAAACCGTTGTATTCAAAACTTGGAACAATTTACTTTTATTAGATGTTTCCATATTTTCATTTTTCTTAAGGTTTCAAAATTGATTGATAACATAAAACTTTTTTAGAATAAATGGTATTAAAAGTTTATTTTAATTCATTGAAATGTTTAACAGAAAAGTAAAAATTGAACCTAAAAGAGCATTATAACAATTTATATTCAGAATTTTTAATTAAGCTGAATTCTTCAAATGTTGCAGTTGATGAACAGCTTTATTCAGCAGCGGATAAAAGATTTGGAATTACGCTGGTTATTGTTCCTCCGGAAAATGTTAAGGAAAAATTCAACTGTTTTTAAATGAACTGAAAAAATTGAGCCGGAACAATATTATTATAGAAATTCTGATATACATATTACCGTTATGTCAATAATTTCGTGTTACAATAATTTTTCTTTAGAAAAGATAAACGTAAAGGACTATCTAACCGTAATAAATAATTGTTTATCAAATATTAAGAATTTTTCAATTGAATTTTGCGGAATTACAGCCACGCAATCCGCAATTATGATACAAGGATTTCCTTCGAATAATCACCTAAATTTGTTTAGGGATAATTTGAGAAGAGAATTTGCACTTACAATTCTTGAGCAGTCGCTTGACAAACGCTATTCAATTCAAACCGCTCATTCTACGGTTGTAAGGTTTCAAAATAAAATTAGACAGAAGGAAAAATTTGTTCAAGTTCTTAATAAATTTAAGGATTATGAGTTTGGTAAATTTGATGTAAATCAAATTACATTTGTTGCAAATGATTGGTATCAAAAGAAAGAAAAAGTTCAGGTATTGAAAACATTAAATTTGGATTAGACATGGAAATCGAAAAACTTAAATATCCAATTGGTAAATTTGCCAAACCGGATAAATATACTTCGAATTTGAAAAATGAATTTATCGAAATAATTAAAATATTCCCTGAAAAAATTAAATCCGAAGTTGAAAATTTATCAGATGAACAATTAGATACTCAATATCGTCCCGAAGGCTGGACAATTAGACAGGTCGTAAATCATTGTGCTGATAGCCACATGAATAGTTTGATAAGATTTAAATTGGCATTAACTGAACAAACACCAACAATTAAACCTTATTACGAAGACCGCTGGGCAGAATTGGATGACAGTAAAAAGTCGCCAATTACCGCTGCTTTAAAAACGATTGAGGGAATTCACGAACGCTGGGTTTTTCTTTTATCTTCATTTCGGAATGAAGATTGGAAACTGAAATTTTATCATCCGGAATCAAAAAGAGAAGTAAGTCTTGAAGAAAATCTGGCAATTTATGCTTGGCATTGCAAACATCATCTTGCTCATATTACTGAATTAAAAAAGCTTAAAAATTGGTAATTATTTAACATTTCCCGGAATTGAAAAATGAAAAATTTAAAATTACTTAGAAAAATTTTAACTCATATAAATCTTGAACGTGAAATTGATGATTTTGAAACAATTCATAAAGCAATAGAAAAAGATATTGTATTTAAAGGTACAAACTTATGGATTTTGGTTTTCGCTATTGTAATTGCTTCGGTTGGTTTAAATATGAATTCTACAGCCGTAATAATAGGGGCAATGTTAATTTCGCCTTTAATGGGTCCAATAAACGGTATGGGCTACAGTATTGCAACATATAATTTTCCACTGCTACGGCAGGCGATTAAAAATTTTACATTTGCAGTAATTGTAAGCTTAATTGCTTCAACAATGTACTTTACCATTAGTCCAATTTACAGCGCGCACTCGGAGCTGCTTGCAAGAACAAGTCCCACAATTTATGACGTAATAATTGCTTTGTTTGGAGGTTTAGCTGGAATTGTAGCAATAAGCAGCAAGCAAAAAGGAAACGTAATTCCGGGAGTGGCAATAGCTACCGCATTAATGCCTCCTTTATGTACGGCAGGATTCGGATTAGCCTCAGGTCAGTTTAATTATTTTTTCGGAGCCTTTTATTTATTTACAATAAACACTGTATTTATTGCTCTATCGTCCGTTTTAATTTCACAAATATTAAAGTTCCCGATTAGAACAATTGTCGAAGAAGTACACAAGAAAAAAGTCAATCGATGGATTTCTATTATCAGTACATTAATAATAATTCCAAGTATTTACTTCGGCTATAAGTTGGTTCAAAATGAAAAATTTGCGGACTTTGCAAATAAATATGTTCAGAGCATTAGCGTTCTTGAAGGGAGCTATTTATTAAAAAACGAAATAGTTCCTGATGAAAGAACAATAAGTTTGATTTATGGCGGAAATTTACTAAATGAAGAAACAAAAAAAAGCATTGCAAATAGAGCAAAAGATTTTAACTTGGAAGATGCAAAAATTAATTTTCAGCAAGGATTTTCAACAAACCAGCTTGATAAAAACGTAAGCGAAGTGGAACATTTGAAATCGGAAATAAACAGACTAAATAATTCCATATCACTTAATCAAAAATTTCTCGATACCTTGAAGTTAAAAGAAAATTTCGGCAGAGTTTTACTTTCTGAAATAAACGCAATTTATCCTCAAATTACATCATGTACATACTTTGAGACGCCTATTCATAAAATTGAAAATTTTGATTCGACAAAGATCAATTTTGTAATTTTAACCGCCGAAAAAAAATATAAATTTAACAAGGACATACAATCTAAAATTAAAGAGTGGTTAAAAACGCGATTGAATACTGAAAAAATTCAACTTATAATAGAATAATTTCGGATGAAATTATTTTTTCGATTTTAAAATAATATTTGCTTAACTTTATAAAAAGTGAGCGTACTTTTATTGACATTGATAATTCATCCATTTTTTTAAATAAATATAGAATATTATGTCTCAAACAAAAGAATCTTGGGGATCCCGAGTTGGTTTAGTTTTAGCAATGGCGGGTAATGCTGTTGGATTAGGAAACTTTTTAAGATTTCCGGCACAAGCTTCGCAGAACGGCGGCGGAGCTTTCATCATTCCTTATTTAATTTCGTTTGTGGTTATGGGATTGCCATTACTATATATAGAATGGTCAATTGGCAGACATGGCGGAAAATACGGTCACCATTCAACGCCTGGAATGTTTGATGTGATGGGAAAATCGAAATATTTAAAATATATCGGTGTGTTCGGTTTATTTTCAAATCTCACAATTGCGGCTTATTATACTTACATTGAATCTTGGACATTAGCTTATGTATTCCATTCATTAACCGGAACTTTTTTTGATATAAAACCTACAGAATTTTTTCCAAAATTTTTAGGAGTTCATGAGAATAGTATTTTTGCGCTTCCCCTTGAAGCTTTTTTCTTTTTCATTGTAACATTATTATTAAATGTTTGGATTTTGTCGCGAGGTTTGGCAAAAGGTATTGAAGTTGCCGCTAAAATAGGAATGCCATTGCTAATTTTATTCGGAATTATTTTAGTAGTAAAAGGGTTAACATTAGATACTTCCGATCCCGGTGTTGTTCAAAGTCCTTTAGTAGGTTTAAATTTTGTTTGGGAACCTAATTTCACCGGATTATTTAATCCAACTACTTGGTTGGCCGCGGCAGGACAAATATTTTTCACCCTTTCGGTTGGAATGGGATCAATTCACTGCTATTCTGCATACGTAAAAGAAAAACAAGATATTGCATTAAATGCTTCATCTGCAGGTTGGATGAATGAATTTGTCGAAGTCGTTTTAGGCGGCTCGTTACTTCTTCCAATTGCAACAGCGTACCTTGGTCTTCAAGTTGTACAGGCATCAACAGCGGGAGGAAGCGGTTTTGCATTAGGATTCTTAACTTTGCCAACATTATTCAATAATTGGGGATGGTTTGCACCCGTTGCCGGCGCAATGTGGTTTGGGCTTTTATTCTTTGCAGGTATTACTTCTTCGCTTGCTATGGGTCAGCCCATTTTAGCATTTTTTAACGATGAATTTAAAATATCACGGGAGAAGGGCGCTGTATTAACTGGCATGGCAATTTTTGCTTTGGGATTCATTTGCGTTTGGCTTTATCCCGGCGGTTCATTTGACGAATTCGATTTTTGGACCGGAACATTTTCACTCGTCGTATTTGCACTACTGGAATCAATTGTGTTTGCTTATGTTTTTGGTATTGATAAAGGCTGGGCTGAAATAACTCGAGGCGCCGATATGTCAGTGCCTAAAATATTTAAATTTTTAATAAAATATATTACTCCTGTTTTTATCTTAATAATTTTTATTGGCGCGACTGTAAAACCATCGAATGATTGGTCTATTGCGATTGCTAATTTATTTTCAGGAAACGGCTGGCAATTTGCACCTGATAGTGTTATTGGCGTAATATTTCACGTCGGCTCTAATGATAAAACTTGGTTTGTGAATGGGCTGCCGACAAAGGTTTTTGTTCAAGATTTAACAAGAGTTATTTTAATAATTACTTTCACTGTTATTGCTTTTTTAGTTCATAAATCTTGGAAGAAAAAGAAAATTCTTTCAAAAGGAGCTGACATAAAATGACAACTTCTGCTTTAATTGTAATGTTATCGGCTTGGGCTGTTATAATTTTCTTTACTGCCAAATTCTTCATTAAAATACTTAAAACACCTCAGAAAGATGAATAGATTATTTATTTGGCGGAATGTTTAAGTGCGTTGCCGATTGTAAACCGGTTGAAACTTCCGGAATAATACCCAATTTAATATAAATTGGTTTTGTATGCTTTCTAACTAATGGCAATTGTTTGTAAAACCAAAAAGCCGTTAATAAACTTATTATTCCAAAAAACAATATTGTATTTTGAGCTCCAAATGCTTTTGCTAATGAACCGGCTAGCAAACTTCCTAACGGCGCGGTTCCCATAAATGCCATAACGTACAAACTCATTATTCTTCCTCGTTTATCTTCATCTACAATTGTTTGCAATAATGTATTTGAAGAAGCCATCTGAGTCATCATTCCCCATCCCGTAAATATCATCAATGGAAGTGATATATAAATAATTTTTGATTGTGAAAACATTATTAGTCCAATTGAAAATACCGTTGTAGCTATAACAATAATTTTACCCAAACCCAAAACGGTTTTTCTTGAAGCCAAATAAATTGCTCCAATAAAAGCGCCAACTCCAATAGCACCAAATAATAATCCTAAAGTGCTTGCATTTCCATGCAGAATATCTTTTGCGAAAACAGGCATTAATACTGTATACGGCATTCCCAATAAACTGAGAGTAGCTATTAAAAGTAATAGCGTTCTAATAGGAATAAAATTATATGCGTAACTGAATCCTTCCTTTATTTCATTAAATATTTTTTTACTTGTCTTCTGAATTGCCTTCTTTTCAAATTTCATTAACAACAGCGCCCCAATTACTGCTATATAACTGACAGCATTAATAAGAAAGCAGATTCCCTCTCCAAATGCGGAAATAATTACTCCGGCAACTGTTGGACCAATTAATCTCGCCGCGTTGAACATTGAAGAGTTAAGCGCAATCGCATTCGGCAGATCAGTTTTATTTTCAACTAAATCAATTACGAATGATTGACGAGTAGGCATATCAAAAGCATTTATCAATCCGCTGAATATTGCCAGTATAATTAAATGCCATATTTGTACAACATTTGTTAATGTCAAAATTGCCAAAACCGAAGCTTGAATCATCGCCAGAGTTTGGGTTGCAATTATAATTTTATGTTTATCATATTTATCCGCGAAAACACCGGCAAATGTGGCAAATATAAAAGTCGGTACTTGTGCCGAAAAACTTACAACTCCCAATAAAAATGGTGAGTCGGTTAGGCGGTATACAAACCAGCCGAGTGCAATTTGCTGCATCCACGTACCGATAAGTGAAATTCCCTGTCCGCCAAAAAATAATCTGTAATTTCTTGATTTTAATGCGCGGAGTGTATTTTTAATTGCTGCTGAATTTTCAAACATGATCTTTCGAATTGGAACATCGTAATATTTAAAATGAATTATTCAAAAATACTTTATTTATCTGCAAAAAATTATATTTATTTTTAATCTAAAAATAATTGAAAGAGTTTAATGCTGAATTTTGAAAAAATTTTGGAAAACACAATTGTAATGCTCAGACCAATAACTCAAAATGATATATTGGAATTTAAGAAAATTACAACTAATAAAAATCTTTGGTACTATTTTACAAGTGATCTTTCTGATGAAAATGAATTGTATAATTGGGTTTATAATGCTATTTCAGATAATAAAAATAAAATCCGTTTAGCATTTGCAATTATTTTTAAACCTGAAAATAAAATTATAGGGTCAACGAGCTTTGGAAATTTTTCACATAATGATTCAAGAATTGAAATTGGCTGGACATGGCTTGCAAGTGATTTTCATGGAAAAGGAATTAATGATTATATAAAATATCTTATGCTTAAATACTGTTTCGAAGAATTAAATCTAAAAAGAGTTGAATTTAAAACCGATGTACTCAATTTATTTGCAAGAAATGCATTAAAGCGGATTGGCGCCGTTGAAGAAGGCGTTTTAAGAAGTCATACTTTAATGACTAATAATAGAAGACGCGAAACAATTTATTATAGTATTTTGGAAAACGAATGGCCCAATGTTAAAGATTGTTTTTTAACTAAGTATAACTTAAAATAGTTAATCAATTAAAGGAAACTTAAAATGAATTCATTATTAAAAAAGGTTTTAGCAATATCAATGAGATTAATTTTATTAACAATATTTCTTTCATTCAGTTCATGTTCATCAAGTAAGAATGATTCGAATAATTGGGTAAGTCTTTTCAATGGTAAGGATTTAACCGGGTGGACTGTAAAATTTGCCGGGGAAGATCTCGGAAAAAATTATAAAAACACATTTAGAGTAAACAACGGAGTTTTGCAGGTTTCTTACGATGAATACAAAGAATTTAATAATAAATTCGGTCATATCTTTTATAATAAGAAATTTTCCAATTATAAAATTCGTGTTGAATATCGCTTTATTGGAAATCAAGTTGCGGGCGGACCTGAATGGGCATTTAGAAATAATGGAATTATGATTCATTCTCAAGCTCCTGAAAGTATGAGCAAAGAACAAAATTTTCCGGTTTCAATTGAGGCACAAATGTTAGGCGGAAACGGTGTTGATGAAAGATCAACCGGGAATGTTTGTACGCCCGGAACAAATATTGTTATGAAGAAAAACTTAATTACAAACCATTGCACGGGATCAAATTCCGCGACGTATCATGGCGATCAATGGGTTACAATGGAAGTGGAAGTACATGGAAATTCCATCATTAAGCATATTGTAAATGGTAATATAGTTATGGAATATGAAAAACCGCAACTCGATCCAAACGATACCGACGCGCAAAAAATAATTCCAAAGGATAACAATCTTATGCTGAACGAAGGCTATATTGCTTTACAGGCTGAAAGCCATCCTACTGAATTTAGAAAAATTGAAATACTTGAACTTGATTAAACTTTTTTTACTAGATGAAAAATTTAAATGACTTATTGCTTCTTGGAAATCCAAAATTATATGAAATTTCAGTTCCGGTTGAAAAATCGGAATTGAATTTAATAAAAACATGGACAGCCGATCTTCACAATGTGATGAAAGAAATACGATTGAAATACAATTTTGGAAGAGCAATTGCCGCTCCTCAATTGGGCATTATGAAAAGAATTATATATGTGAACATTGATAAACCTATTGTGATTATCAATCCGGAATTTACTTACTTAAGCGATGAGATGTTTGAGCTTTGGGATGACTGTATGAGTTTCCCAAATTTACTCGTTAAAATTAAGCGGCACAAAGAATGTAACATTAAATATTATGATGAAAATTGGAATGTGATTGAATTGAATTTACAAAATGATCTATCAGAATTAATTCAGCATGAATATGATCACTTAAACGGTATTTTGGCAACTATGCGCGCAATTGACAATAAATCATTTAAATGGCGAAGTTAAGAATAAAATAAAATATATTTAAATGATTAAGAAAATACGTACAACGGCAGATAATAACGATTTCAATGAATTGATAAAAAGACTGAATGCGGAGTTACGGGAAAGATACGTCGACCAAGAAACGAAATTTGCCCCTCATAATATTTTAAGCACAGATGTTAAAACAGTTTTAATTTATTACAATAATTTGGCAATTGCTTGCGGATCATTTAGAGAAGATAAACAAATAGATACTGTTGAAATTAAACGCATGTATGTGGAAAAGGAATACAGATCAAATGGATTTGGAAAAATTGTATTAATTGAATTGGAAAGATGGGCCGCGGAATTAAAATATAAATATGCAATTTTGGAAACAGGAAACAACCAGCTTGAAGCAATTAAACTTTATCAAAATATGGGATATCAAAAAATTCCTAACTTTCCGCCGTATGAGAACATTCCCGAAAGTATCTGCATGAAAAAACTCTTGATATAAAAATTTTTTAAGAAACTATACTTGACAAAATAGTTTCCGTTTATTATTTTGGAAACTATAAATACAAAATTAGTTTCGTGAGTATATGGAAGAAAAAGAAAAAATAATTTCGTTCTCAAAAGATAAATTCTTAAGCGAAGGATTTTACAAAATAACCATGGATGAAATCGCGAACGGTTTGAGGATGAGTAAAAAAACAATATACAAATATTTCATATCCAAAGATATTTTAGTAGAAGCCGCAGTTAAACTTTTTCAGTCTATTATGCAGTCAAAAATTGACTCAATTATAAAAAGTGATAGTAATTCAATAATAAAAATTAAAAAGTTGACAAATATGTTTGCGGAAATTTCACTAAAAGTAAACTCAAAAATGATGAATGATCTTCAAACGCACAGACCTGAGCTTTGGCAAGACATTGAAGAATTCCGAACAAGAAATATTGAAAAATTATGGAAAAATATATTCGATCAAGGCAAGAAAGAAGGATACATTATTGACTACCCAAGTGAAATAATGGTTCAAGTAATAATCAGCGCAATGCAGGGAGTTATAAATCCAAATTTCCTAATAAATCATAATCTTTCAATAAAAGATGCTTTTGAAATTACTTTTGGAATGTTGATAAACGGAGTATTAACCGAAAGCGGTAAAAAAATCTATATAAAAACTTTAAAGGAAAATAAAGAATGAAAAGTATTTTAAAGTTATTCATCATAATAACATCATTGATTTTAATGAGCTGCGGAAATGGAAATGATGATAATAAAATTAAAGCAAGCGGAACAATTGAAGCAACAAATGTTACGTTAAGTTCTAAAACAGCTGGAGAAATTTTAAAAATATATTTTGATGAAGGAGCAAAGGTAAACAAAGGCGACACAATACTAAAAATTGACAGCGAAAATTTACAGCTCCAGCTTCTTCAAGCATCGGCAATGAGAGAAAGTGCAGAAGCACAATTTCAAATGCTGAAGAACGGATCGCGAAAAGAAGACGTTCTTCAATCGGAAGCCATGTTTAATCAAGCTGAAGTTACTTATGCCCAAGCTCAAAAAGATAAAGATAGAATGCAGAAGCTTCTCGAATCCAACTCAATAACTAAAAAGCAGTTTGAAGATGTTCAAACAAAATTTGAAATTGTTAAATCACAATTTGACGCCGCAAAAGAAAATTTGAAAAAAATTAAAAACATTGCGAGACCTGAAGAATTAAAACGAGCCGAAGCCGCGCTAAATCAAGCAATAGCCAACGAAAAGTTAATTCAAAAAAATATAAACGATTGCAATATAATTTCACCAATAAACGGTTTTGTTGTTGAACTATTTTACGAAAAGGGTGAAACAGTTTCGCCGATGTCGTCATTGCTGAATATTGCCGATTTGGAAAAACTGAATTTAGATATTTATATAAATGAGTTAGAACTTCCAAAAGTAAAACTTAATCAAAAGGTGGATGTTTTTATTGATGCATATGAAGATAAATCCTTTAGTGGAAAAGTCGTATATATTTCACCCGAATCTGAATTTACACCAAAAAATATTCAAACTCCTGATGAAAGAACAAAGTTGGTTTACAAAGTTAAAGTGGAAATTGCCAATCCTGATTTAGAATTAAAAAGCGGAATGCCTGCTGACGCTGAAATAAAAATATAAAATTGGGTAATAAGAAATTTTGAATATCATAATTTGATAAACTTGCAAATGAGCAGCATAATTAACATATCGTCTTTCAGCAAATCATATGGAACTATTAAAGCTGTAAATGGTGTTTCATTTAATGTTAACAAAGGTGAAATGTTTGGATTGGTTGGTCCGGATGGAGCCGGCAAAACTACAACCATAAGAACTTTATGCGGATTATTAAAACCCGACATCGGAAATATTTCACTTCTTAATTTTGACTTAAAAACAAACAGAAAAAAGATTCAAGATAATATTGGCTATCTATCGCAAAAATTCAGTTTATATGAAGATTTATCGATCGATGAAAATATTGAATTCTTTGCGGAAATTCACAACGTAAAAAATTACGGCAAACGAAGAAATGAACTTTTAGAATTTACTCGACTTATAGATTTCCGCGGTAGACAAGCAGGCAGACTTTCAGGCGGAATGAAACAAAAGCTCGCGTTAGCCTGCAGTTTAATTCACAAACCAAAAATATTATTTTTAGATGAACCAACTACAGGTGTCGACCCGGTTTCAAGAAGAGATTTTTGGAAAATTCTTTCAAATCTATTAAAAGAAGAAATTACCATTTTTATGTCGACGCCATACTTGGACGAAGCCGAAAGATGCAACAGAGTTGCCTTGATGAATAAAGGTGAAATTATCGCTTTGGATTCTCCAAACAACATTAAAGATTCAATTAATAAAAAAGTGCTTGAAGTTGTTTGCGATAATGTTAGAAGTGCCTCAAAAATGATTAAAGATAATTTAATGATTGACGTTCAATTATTCGGAGACAGACTAGATACAATTACAGATGATCCGGAAAAAGTTTACTCGCAAATTTCAGAGCTTTTAACAAAAAATAAAATTAAAATACACGATCATAGAATAAATATTCCTTCACTGGAAAATGTTTTCATTCATCTTGTTAACAATCAGAAATAAAAGAGTTTTATATGAAAAATAAAATTTTAATAATTTCCTTTATAATCGCATCAATAATTTACGGACAAAATAAAAAATATTCTTTGGATGAAATTATTCAATTGGGAATTCAAAATAGTAAAACATTAATTATATCAGACGCTAAAGTTTTATCAGCGTCGGCAAAGGTTAAAGAAATCAATTCTCAAAGATTACCACAGCTTAAATTTAATGCTTCGTATATGCGCTTAAGCGATGTTCCTCCATTTGAAATTTCAATGTCGTTTTTACCTAATCCAATTAGAATTCAAGATGCGATTTTAAATACATATAATTTAAAGTTATCACTGCAGCAGCCGATTTTTACCGGATTTAAGTTGTCTTCACTTAATGAAGCCGCGAATTATAATTTGGAATCAGCTGAATTGGATCATACAAAGGAAATGAATGAAGAAACATTTAAAATTATTTCCGCATTTTGGAATGTATATAAAATTGAAAACGCCAATAAAATTGTTGAAGAAAATATTAAAAGTCTGGAAGCCCATCTCAAAGATTCGCGCAATTTTTTAGAAAATGATTTAATTACCAAAAATGATATTCTGAAGCTGGAAGTTCAGAAATCATCTGTACAATTAAAGCAAATTGAACTTAATAATTCTTTGGAAGTCGCGAAGGCTTTGCTCAACAAAACTATTGGAAATAATATTACTGATAATATTGAAATTACTTCCAGAGAAATTAATTTCAACAAAGTTAATTTTGATTTTAATGATTTATTGAACGAGGCTAAATCAAACCGACTTGAAATAAAATCATTGGCAAAAAAATTATCCGCAGGTGAAGAACAACTTAGCGCAAGTAAATCCGGCTGGTATCCATCTGTATTCTTTGTTTCAGATTTTTATTACAGCCGTCCAAATCAAAGAATTTTTCCTATGAAAGACCGTTTCGATGATACTTGGGACGTTGGAATTTCATTAAGCTGGGATGTTTGGAATTGGGGCTATAATTCCTCTCAGTCGCAGCAGGCTGAAAGTAATTTAATACAATTGGAAACGAGTAAAGCTCAACTGGAAGACGCCGTGGAAATTGATGTTTACAATACATTTTTACAATTGCAATCCGCAATGAAGAAAGTAGAACTTAACAAGTTAACAGTTGAGCAGGCGGAGGAAAATTATAGAATTACAAATGATAAGTATTTAGAACAATTAGTTAGTTCTACTGATTTGATTGATGCCGAAACATCAAAATTTTCGTCGCAAACTGAATTGCTAAATTCATTGGTTGACTATGAATTGGCTAAAATAAAATTAGATAAAGCTGTTGGTAAAAAATTATATTAAAAAAATATTGTCAGTATAAAAAATGATTTATGAAGAATTAAATACTCCGGATAATAAAAAAAATGTTTTCGATAGAAGTAAATAACTTAAATAAAACTTTCGGCAAATTTGTTGCGGTTAATAATATATCTTTCAAAGTAAAAGAAGGTGAAATATTCGGGTTTCTCGGCGCAAATGGCGCGGGAAAATCTACAACAATTAAAATGTTGTGCGGACTGCTTGAACCAACAAGCGGAGACGCGCTTGTAGGCGGATTCAGCATTAAATCACAATCTGATTTTGTAAAGAAAAATATTGGTTATATGTCGCAAAGATTTTCTCTTTACAATGACCTGACAATTGAAGAAAACATTAAATTCTTCGGCGGAGTTTACGGTTTAGAGGGAAAAGAACTTAATGAAAGAATGCAATGGATTTTAAAAACCGCAAATTTAATCGGGAAAGAAAATATTTTAACCGGCTCTTTACCCGGCGGAATTAAGCAAAGATTAGCTTTGGGAACAGCTGTTATTCATAAACCAAAAATTGTTTTTCTGGATGAACCCACAAGCGGAGTTGATCCGATTTCAAGAAGATCTTTCTGGGATTTGATTAATGATCTTTCCGATGAAGGTATAACGGTTTTGGTAACCACACATTATTTGGAAGAAGCGGAATATTGCGGGAATATAATTTTAATTAATGCTGGTAGCTTAATAGCAGAAGGTAATTCCAAAGTACTTAAAAGTAAATATCTAACTAACCCTATTTATGAAATTCAATGCAGCAATGTAATTGAGGCTATGGAAATTTTTGATAAATCAAATTTTGTAGACGAGACTTCAATATTTGGAAATTCAATTCATATTATAATGAACAATAATTTTGTAAATGAAAATCAAATTATTAATGAGTTAAAAAAACTTCCGCAAATTCATATTGAGAAAATAGATAAAATAGTTCCAACCTTAGAAGACGTTTTTATTCACTTGTTGGAAAAGGATAAAAAGTGAGTATTAGAAGAATTTATGCAATAACGAAAAAAGAATTCAAGCATCTTTTCAGAGATATCAGAATGTTATCCATTTTAATTCTCTTTCCCGTTTTTCTTTTAATTGTATTTGGCTATGCGGTAAACTTTGATGTAAAGGATATTAAGCTGGCAGTTTATGATCAAAATAAAACTGAGTTAAGCCGGGAGTTTTATAATTCACTTACCTCATCGGAATATTTCCGAATTTCTTATTTTGTAAACAGCGATGGTGAAGTAAATGATATTCTGGATAAAAAAATAGCGCAATGTGTGTTAATAATTCCAAAAGATTTTTCTCAAAACTTCAACTCAAAACAAAACGTAAAAGTTCAGTTTTTAACGGATGGAGTAGATGGAAACACAGCGACAATAGTTCAAAATTATGTAACAGCCGCCACCGCGAGTTTCAATTCACATAAAACAAATTACTTACTGTCGCAAAAAGGAATTAAGGCATATATTCCATTTGATTTTAATCCGATTTTCTGGTTCAATAAAGATTTGCAGACTACTAGATTTTTAATACCAGGATTGATTGCAATGATTCTTGTTATTGTTGCGGTAGTCAGCGTTTCATTGTCTCTTGTGCGTGAAAAAGAACGAGGTACAATTGAACAAATAAATGTTTCACCAATTAAAATTCTGGAATTGCTTTTAGGCAAGACTTTTCCGTTCATCGTTTTGGCGTTGTTCAATGCGGTTTTCATTTTGATTTTCGGATATTTACTGTTCAACGTTGAAGTAAAAGGTGATTATTTTCTTTTAGCGTTTACCACAATTATATTTTTGTTTACATCTACGAGCATCGGAATTTTTATTTCAACAATTTCAGATTCGCAGCAAATTGCTTTCACTGTAGCCACAATGGTTTCTTTACTTCCATCCGTTATTTTATCCGGATTTATTTTTCCTATAGAAAGCATGCCGCCATTTATTCAATTATTAACGAACATTACTCCGGCTAAATTTTTCATCAAGATTTTAAGAGCTATTATACTGCGCGGTGTAGGCATTGAAGCAATTTGGGATCAAATTTTATATTTAATATTGTTTGCTGTAATACTTCTCACATTGGCGAGTAAAATTTATCTCAAAAAGGAAAATTCATAATGAAGATCATTTTAAATATTATAAAAAAAGAATTTTCACAATTTAAGCGCGATCCCAAAATGTTTGGAATTGTTTTAGTCGCTCCCGTTTTACAGCTTTTATTTTTAGGTTATGCGGCAACAATGGATGTAAATAATGTTCATATTTTATTTTTGGATTATGATAAAACCGAAACGAGCAGAAATTTTATAGAAAGGTTTGAAAGCTCGGGATTTTTTTCAATTGATTATTATGCGGATAGTTATGAAGAATTAACTGATCAAATAAATAAAGCCAATGTTCTCGTAGGTTTTGTTATTCCTAAAGATTTTTCTAAAAATATTAACAGAAATGAAACTGTAAAACTTCAAGCGATATTTGACGGCTCCGACGGAAACAAGGCATCAATAGCCGCGGGATATATATCAAAAATAATTTCTGAATATTCGCAAAATATCATTATGGATTATCGCGCAAAGAAAGGTATTAAAATATTGCCTGCAGGACAAATTTCTGCCGAAGTAAGAACATGGTACAATCCGTACTTAAAGACTAGATATTTTATGGTTCCCGCAATTGTCGGTTTATTATTAAGTATAATAACTTTAATTTTAACTTCGCTAGCGGTTGTAAAGGAAAAAGAAATTGGAACGCTTGAACAAATTATTGTTACCCCCATAAAACCATTTCAATTGATTATTGGAAAACTTGTTCCGTTTACTATTTTGGGATTTATTTCGGTTGTTCTTGTAATTACAATGATGAATATTTTATTCAGCATTCCCGTAAGAGGCAGTATAATTTTTCTATTTACAGCTTCGTTCTTTTACATTTTATCTACTTTGGGTTTAGGACTTTTTGTATCAACAATTTCAAAAACTCAGCAGCAGGCAATGATGATTGCAATTTTCGGAATTATGATGCCGATGGTTTATCTCTCAGGTTTTGCGTTTCCAATTGAAAACATGCCTAAAATTTTACAATATATCAGTTATTTTATACCTTTAAAATATTTTTTGACAATACTTCGCGGTGTAGTTCTTAAAGGAATCGGCATTGTTGATCTTTGGCAGGAAATAACGATTCTGTTTTTTATGGGAATATTTATTTTAGTTTTCAGCTCATTCCGTTTCAGAAAAAAACTTGATTAGCTTTAATTCTTAATAAAAGAATAAATTTAAATAAACTTTGACCTTTCAAAAATTCCGCAAAGAAATTAAGCTCTGTTGTTTAATTCGAAAAAACAGATATCTTTCAACTTACAATTTAATTCTATAAATTTTTTGCAGAAACTCAATCAAATAAAAATCTTTAAATTTTGGTTTCCGCTTGCGGCAACTTGGTTAATGATGTCTTTGGAAGGACCGTTTCTTGCCGCGGTAATTGCGCGTTTAATCGATCCCAAATATAATTTAGCGGCTTACGGTGTTGCATTTTCCTTTGCTTTAATTGTGGAAGCTCCAGTAATTATGATGATGAGCGCTTCTACAGCATTAGTAAAAGATTATTCATCATTTAAGAAATTAAGGAATTTTAATTTTATAGTCAGTTCTTTCATCACCTTATTCATGCTTATAATATTAATTCCTTCCATTTTTAATTTCATAGCAATCGATTTAATTTCACTTGATAAAGAAGTTACAAAATTAACTTATAAAGCATTTTTTGTACTTCTTCCATGGCCCGGCGCAATTGGTTACAGAAGGTTTTATCAGGGAATTTTAATCAGAAATAATTTGACAAAACGCGTTGCCTATGGAACAGTTGTTAGATTAACATGCATGACTTTTACAGCCTTAATATTATTCACTTTCAGTAATTTGCCGGGTGCGGTTGTAGGCGCTTCAGCTTTATCATCAGCTGTTTTAGCCGAAGCAATTGCCAGCAGATTAATGGCAAATAAAATTTTAAAACAAATAAAAGATGATAAATTAATTTCCGAAGAAATTTTAACTTATAAAAGCATTTTCAATTTTTACTATCCATTAGCGCTTACTTCTTTCATCGGACTTGGAGTTCATCCTTTAGTCGCGTTTTTTATCGGACAAAGCAGAATGTCATTGGAATCACTTGCGGTGCTTCCGGTTATAAATTCATTAGTATTTATATTTAGAAGTTTGGGATTATCATATCAAGAAGTTGTAATCGCTTTGGTCGGCGATAATGGCGAAAATTATTTTGAGATTTCAAAATATGCAAAACGACTTGCCCTGTTTTTAGCTTTGTGCTTAATTGCTATTTCACTTACTCCAGCTTCATACTTTTGGTTTAATACCGTTTCCGGACTTTCGATTGAGCTAAGCAGTTTTTCAAAAATTCCGACAATTATAATTTCCATAATGCCGGCGTTTACTGTTTTAATTTCATTACAAAGAGCAATTCTTGTCGTTTATAAAAATACAACTCCCATTACTTTTGCAACAATAATAGAAGTTACTGTAATTATTGTAACGCTTTTTATTTCAATAAAAGTATTTAACATTACAGGAATTACTTCTGCGATGCTTGCGTTTATTTTTGGAAGAATTTGCGCGGTAAGTTTTTTAATGTTTCCTTTTAATCAGATTAAAGCCAAATTCAATAAAGTTGATTCCTAGATCTTATAGAAAATTTAATATAATTACTTTTTTGAAAATTATTTTTTTTATAAATCAAGAGTTTATTAAAAGTTTAAAACCAATACCGTGAACATTTACTATTTCAATGGAATTATCATCTTTTAAGTAATTTCTTAATTTTGTTATATAAACATCCATGCTTCGTGAAGTAAAATAATTATCATCTTTCCATATTTGCGGAAGCGCTTTTTCCCTTTCCACAGTTTGATTACTGTTTTCGCAAAGCAGCTTTAATAACTCATTTTCTTTGGATGTTAGAGAAATGGTTTTGTTATTTGTTTTCAACGTTCTTTTCCGGTAATCAAAAATATATTTCCCAATATTAAAAACAGCATCTTCATATATGACATTTTGTGATCTTTTAAGCACGGCATTAATTCTTAATATCAACTCTTCTGTATTGAACGGTTTTGTTATATAATCATCAGCTCCAATATTGAAACCTTCAATTTTATCCTTCAGCATCGACTTTGCCGTTAAGAAAATTATTGGAATATTTTTATTTATTGCTCGAATTTCTTTAGCCAAAGTAAATCCGTCTTTTCTCGGCATCATAACATCAAGAATGGATAAATCAAAATTATTCATTTTAAATTTCTCAATTCCCTCTTCACCATTTTTGCATAGTTCAACTTCGTAATTTTTTAATGATAAATATTCACTTAAAATATTTCCCAAATTCAAATCGTCTTCAACTAATAAAATTTTATACTTTTTCATTAATATATCTTTGGAAGATGAATGATAAATTTTGAACCTTTATTTTTTTCACTTTCTATAAATATTTTTCCCAAATGAGCTTCTATTATTTTTTTTACGGTACTTAAGCCGATTCCATTACCTTTTACATTATGAATATTTCCGGTTGGAATTCTGTAAAAAGTATCAAATATTTTTGAATGATATTTTTTATCCATGCCGATTCCATTGTCTTCGATTAGTATTTCAAATGTGGAGTTGCTGTTCATTGTTGAAATTTTAATTTCAGGAACATTTTCGTTATACTTTACTGCATTATCAATCAAATTGCTTATTGCATTTGAGAACTGCAGTTTATCGCAGTATAATTTTGAATCGGATGCACGTAAATCCAAATTTATTTTACCGTTCTTTTTATCTATAGTTAATTCAAATTTGCCGCAAACTTCTTTAATTATTTCATGCAGATCTTCAAGAGTTTTATTTAATGTAAATTTACTGCTTTCCAATTCAGCCGCAGATAAAATTGACTCAACCATATTAGTCAACCGCTGTGATTCATTTTTAATAATTGTCGAATATCTTTTCTTATCAATATCCGGTTCTTCATTTATAACATCTGCCGCGAGTGAAATTGTAGAGATTGGAGTTTTAAATTCATGTGTAATATTATTCAGCAGATCATTTTTTACTTCTGTTATTTTTTTTTGTCTTATTAACATTTTTATTGTCAAATAAAATAAAACAATAATGAGCGAAGTTAGAATTACCGAAAGAAGCAGCATCCACCAAATAGACTTAATTAAAAAAGACTGACGGTTATCAAAATGTAAGGAAATGAAATTTTGATTTTTAACAAAATCATTAGGGAACAAATTAATTTTATAGCTTGAATTTAAAGCGTCATTTTTATCAATAATATTTTTTGAATAAATAATACTGTCGTTATTTATAATTCCAAAACCAAAATCACTTTTTATTCCGTATTTAATTAATTCGTCATCAAGCAGTGAATCAATTTTCGATTCATTTATTCTATTTAAAATATTTTCTGATTTTTCCGAAAAAACCAAATCATTAAAAACATTTTCAATTATTTTGGTCTTTTTATGAATTAATGTATCAAGATTCCCATTCCATATAATTGTTTCTTGAACCGTGCTGTCTCCGTTAGCCGATAAATTTTTAACAACTTTCATAGTTGAGAAATTTGAATCATTCTTTCCCTCAACATTTACAGTTACTACGCTGCTGTCATCCGAATTAAAAACCAAAACATTATTCTTTAAATATTCTTTGTGCTTTACAATCTTCTTTTGTGTATTATTTTTGTCTTTGCCCAAATATATTTTATCATTTTGCGGTGAAATTATTTTAACCATAACTTCAGCCGTTTCTTTTGTTTCAATTTGCTTAACCAAATCGTTTAAGGCAAATCCAACATTTTTGTTGAACTTTTCTTCTTCCAATTTAAGCGCCAGCTTGATCCAAAAGAATTGAATTGCAATTAATCCAATTACGGCAAATGTAATAAGCGCTATTATAAATTTTAATGATTTTTCTTTCATGCTGTAAAGTTATTGTTAAGAAATCAAAATTGCTTGATTTTAACATTTTTTAACAAAAATTAAGAATCTTTTAACAATATTGAATTAATCAAAGCTTTATTTTGACGTTAGAATATTTTTTTAATAAATTCAATAACGAGGAGAAAATGAAAACAAAAGCAATATTCACAACTTTGTTAATTTTATTAACATTCAATTTTGTTTCGGGTCAAGATAAAAATATCAAAGAGAAATTAAACCAAATTAAAGAAGCAAAGAAAATTGTTGTAACAACTGATAAAGGCGACGTAATTTTTGAAGGCGATGAAGCCGAAAAATTACTGCAAAGAATGAAATCAAAGGATTTAAAGAAACGCATACAAATAATTTCTGATGATGATAAAATTATTACAGAAAATATTGAAGGATTGGAAGATGATAATGAAAATATTTTTTATATAAAATCTGATAGTTGTCATGGTAATATAATTGAACACAAAGGTAAAGGGAAAAGAGTTTTAATGTTCAAGAGTGACGATGGTGATTTTGATAAAATTGAGAAAACAAAAACGGTAAAGGTACAGGTTGAAGGCGCTGATGACGAAAAAACCGTTACTGTTACAACTAAAGAAAATGGTGAGGAAAATATTGAAGTTTATGAAGGCAAGGAAGCCGATGATTACTTGGATAAGATGAAAGACGGTGAAGATATGAAAATTGAAATTAATGAAGATGAAGATGGCGATTCAATGTCAATTTGGGTTGAAAAAGGTGATAGCGTAAAAAACAAAATCGAAAAAAATGTAAATGTGGAAGAAGAAAACGGAGTTAAAAAAGTAACGGTTAAAACCATAGAAAACGGTAAAGAAAAAGTGGAAACATTTGTTGGAGAGGAAGCTGAAAAATATCTTGAAAAAGAGAAAATTGATTCCAAAGGAAAAAAAGAGATTAGAAAAAAAATAATTGTAAAATAAACTCTCCTAATTACTGCTGGAATTTAGATAATTTCAGCAGTTTTATATAAAAAACTATTCGAAACATTTAATATTTTTTCTTTTTCCTCCGATTATTAACAATAGTTTTTCATGAGGGGGGAAATGAACAAGCTGAACGTTAAAAATTGGAGTATACTTGCCAAAATTCTAGCATTATCCTTAACTGCTATTATTCCTTTTACTTTATTCTTATTTATGGAAATTTTACCGCAATTCAGTAAATCCATGATGAATGATAAAGGTGAAAATATTAAGCAAGCCGTAGAAGTTGCTTATGGAATAATTCAAAATGTTTACAATGATTTTAAAAATAATACTTTAACAGAAGAAGAAGCAAAAAAGGAAGCAATTCATCAGATTCAAGCACTACGATTCGGCGAACAAAATTATTTTTGGATTAATGATGATTATCCCAAAATGATCGCACACCCTATAAAACCTGAATTAAACGGCAAATCACTTCGCGATATAAAGGATCCAAACGGTGTTTATTTATTTAATGAAATGGCAAAAGTTTGTAAATCTCAAGGAAGCGGATTTGTTGACTATTACTGGCCAAAACCAGGATATAATAAACCTGTACCAAAAATATCTTATGTAAAATATTTTAAAGAGTGGAATTGGGTTTTAGGCGCCGGAATTTATGTTGAAGATGTTGAAGTAGCAGTCTCAGAACTTACTTTACAAATATTTAAAATTTTCGGAATTCTCATTTTAATTTCATTAAGTTTTATTATCTTCAGCAGTATAAAAATTTCAAAGCCAATTAAAGAATTAACCAAAGCTGCTGAATCGCTAGCTACCGGGAAATCAAATGTAGAAGTAGAAATTAACACTCAAGATGAAATTGGAAAACTTGCTCGTAACTTCAACTTAATGAGCAGAAGTATTCAGCGGTCGATTGAAGAAATAAATCAGAAATCCAAAGAGGCTGAAGTAGCTGCAGAAAGAGCTCAAAACGCTCAGCAGGAATCTGAAGAAAAATCAGAATATCTTTCAAAAAGCGCAGTAATTATGTTAGACGCAATGGAAAAAGCAGCTAATGGTGATTTAACGACAACAATAAAAGCCCATAATGCCAATGATGATATCGGCAGACTTTTCGATGGTTTTAATTTAGTAGCAAAAAATATTAGTTCACTTTTATATAAAGTTAAAAATACAGCTAATACAAATACTTCTTTTACAAATGAAATATCAGCAACAATGGAACAAATGTCTGCCGGCGCGCTTGAACAAAGTAGTCAAGCAGAAGAAATAGCGACTGCAGTAGAGGAAATGACAAAAACAATTTTAGAGACCTCTCATAATTCAACTGCAGCATTTGAATCCTCGCTTAAATCAAATGAACGCGCTTTAGCAGGCTTAGGCAAGGTAAAAGAATCTAAATTAAAAATGCAAAAAATTGTTGATACCAATGAAATTACTTCAACAACCATTACTTCTTTGGCAAACAGAACAAGTCAAATTGGTAATGTAGCAAAAGTAATTAATGAAATTGCGGAACAGACAAATTTATTGGCATTGAACGCTGCAATTGAAGCAGCTAGAGCCGGTGAACAAGGCAGGGGTTTTGCGGTAGTTGCAGATGAAGTAAAAAAATTAGCAGAAAGAACATCTACAGCGACAAAGGAAATTGCGCAAACAATTAAAGAAGTTCAAAATGATGCTCAACTCGCAAATTCAGAGATGGTACATTCAAAAAGTGTTGTAAATGACGGGATGAAAAACATTGTTGAATTGGAAATATTGCTGGATGAAATAACTAAATTTGTAGAAGATGTAAAATCACAAATAGATCAAGTGGCAACCGCAAATGAAGAACTATCATCAACCGCGGAGCAAATTGGTAAAAATATTCATGGAATTTCTTCAGTTTCAAGTGAGAATTCTGAAGGGATACATCAAGTTTCTCAATCAATAACCGAATTGTTAAAAAGTTCTGAGTTGCTCTTAACTTTAGTTTCATCTTTTAAAGTAAACGATTTGGAAGAAACTCCTCAAGAATTTATAAGGAATAAAAAAATAAAATCCTACGCAACAGTTTGATTTCGCTCCTAAGTTAAAATAAAATCGGTTATCTATTAACCGATTTTATTTCATTTTCTAAAAATATTTAGTGTTATTTTTATTATAGTTTTTAACTTATCTAATTACAAAAATGATTGAAATTGTAAATCTTCATAAAATGTTCAGCGGTAAAAAAGTTTTAAATGGTATAAACCTGACAATTGAAGAAGGTGAAACAAGCGTAATAATAGGCAAAAGCGGAAGCGGTAAAAGCGTTTTACTTAAACATATTGTCGGTTTACTTTTTCCAGATCAAGGCTATATAAAAGTCGGCGGTAAGAAAGTCGATCCTAATAATCATAAAGAACTTTATGATATCCGAAGGAAATTCGGCTATTTATTTCAAGGCGCGGCGCTTTTTGATTCAATGACAGTTGGTGAAAATATTGCGTTACCAATAATCGAAAATGAATATAAAATAACCCAGAAAGATTTAGATATTAAAATTGAGAAAATGCTCGAATTAGTTAATTTGCCTAAAACGCAAAATCTGAAACCTTCCGAACTTTCAGGCGGAATGAAAAAAAGAGTCGGCTTAGCGAGAGCCTTAATAACCGAACCCGAATACATTTTATACGATGAACCGACAACAGGGTTAGATCCGATTATGTCGGATTCTATTGATGATCTGATAAAAAATTTAGCCGACCAATTAAAAGTAACTTCAATTGTTGTTACACATGATATGTTCAGCGTAAAAAATGTGGCTGATGAAATTGCGATGGTACACGAAGGAAAAATTTATTTTGAAGGCACACCGGAACAGCTTTTATCATCAAACGATAAAATTATTAAAGATTTTATTCACCGAACAGAAATTTAACAGATGTCAAAACAAACCATAAAATATATTTGTACAAACTGCGGATTTGAATCATTAAGATGGCTTGGCAAATGTCCAAACTGTGAAGAATGGAATTCATTTTCAGAAGAATTTGTTGAATCCAAAACAAAAAAATCTAAGCAAAAAGTAAGTGAAGAAAATATCTTCAAATTAAGCGAAATAAATTCTCAAGAAGATATAAGAATAAAAACTAATTTAAATGAATTCGACAGAGTTTTAGGCGGCGGTTTAATTATCGGTTCAGTTGTTTTAATCGGAGGCGACCCCGGAATTGGTAAGTCAACGTTGGTAATGCAAGCCGCATCCTCAATAAAATCAAAGGTATTATACGTAACGGGTGAGGAATCCGTTAAGCAAATAAATCTTAGAGCCAAAAGATTAAATGTAAACGAAGAAAGTATTTTTATTCTCTCTGAAACAAATCTTGATATTATAACTTCGGCAATAGATAAACTCAAACCGGAAGTTGTTATAATTGATTCAATCCAAACAACGTTTAAACCGGAATTTGATAATGCTCCGGGAACTGTTACACAAATACGTGAATGCACAAATTTTTTAATGCATCTTGCAAAAACACTAAACTTTTCCGTAATTCTAATAGGACACGTAACCAAAGAAGGATTTATCGCCGGACCAAAAGTGCTGGAACATATTGTAGATACTGTTCTTCAATTTGAAGGCGAAAAAAATTATTCTTACAGAATTTTACGCGCGCAGAAAAATAGATTCGGGAATACAAATGAGATCGGCATTTTCGAAATGCATGATAACGGCTTATCAGAAGTTAAAAACCCTAGTCAAATTTTCCTTGGTGAGAGAAATGAAAATGTAACCGGCGCTGTTGTTACATCAACAATAGAGGGATCGCGGCCAGTTTTGCTGGAAGTTCAAGCACTCGTTACTCCTACAAATTTCGGCAATCCGCAAAGAGTTACAACCGGTTTTGATTACCGGCGCTTATCAATATTGCTGGCTGTTTTGGAAAAAAGAGCTGGATTAAGATTATCAACATATAATGTATTTTTAAATATTGCCGGAGGATTAAAAATAGACGAACCTGCAATTGATTTGGCTGTTTGTGCCGCAGTTGTTTCCAGTTTGAAAAACCAAGCCGTGAAAAATAATTTTGTCGTACTCGGCGAAGTCGGCTTGGGTGGTGAGATCAGAAGTATAAGTCACATTGATAAAAGAATACAAGAAGCAGAAAAATTAGGATTTTCTAATATTTTAATTCCTCAAAATAATATCAAATCTAAAAAGTACAAAAGCAGTATAAATATTATTTCCGCGGAAGAACTTCAAGAAGCGATAAATTTGTTAATAGAGTAAGAGATTTATTAAATACTTTAGTTTAGTGAGCTTATCCTCAAAAAATTTAATGTATAAATAAAACACAGCAAAGTGAAGGTTAATGAAGTAAACTTTTTATTTATTCTGTAATAATTTATTTAATTATTTTCAAAAAAATGAGGAGATCTCATAATTAAGATCTCCGCAAAAAATTAAAGAATATACTTACTCAAATCACGGTTCTTAACAATATTATCCAGTTTCGCGTTAACCATTTCTCCGGTTATTGAAATTTTTCCTTCCGGCATTTTGTCCGGCACATCGAATAAAATATCTTCCAACAAAGTGGTTAATATTGTATGCAGTCGGCGCGCGCCAATATTTTCAACTTCTTCATTAACAATTGTGGCGGTTTTTGCAATTTCTTTAATAGCGCTGTCTTCAAAAACAATTTCAACTTCCTCGGTCTCTAAAAGCGCGGCATATTGTTTCAGCAATGCGTTTTGAGGAATTGTAAGAATTTTTATAAAATCGGCTTCGTTTAAACTTTTAAGCTCAACACGAATTGGAAATCTTCCTTGTAATTCGGGAATTAAATCCGAAGGTTTGGAAACATGAAATGCGCCTGAAGCTAAAAATAAAATATGATCAGTTTTAACCGGTCCATATTTTGTATTTACCGTTGAACCTTCCACAATTGGTAAAAGATCTCTTTGAACACCTTCTCGCGAAACATCAGGCCCATTATGCGCGCCTTTATTTCCGGCAATTTTATCTATTTCATCCAAAAAAATGATTCCGGTTTCTTCAACTCTTCTAACGGCTTCTTTCTGCACATTATCCATGTCAATTAATTTCTGCGCTTCTTCTTGCGCCATTATTGTTCTGGCTTCTTTTATTGTAGTCTTTCTCTTCTTTTTCTTTTTGGGAATCATACTTCCAATTATTTCTTGAATGTTCATTCCCATATCATCCATGCCAAATGGTCCTACAACCTGCATTCCCATTGCGGCAGTTGTGGTATCGAACTCAATCAGTTTATCGTCAAGCTCACCTTTTTTGAGTTTTTCACGCATCCATTCCCGGGTTTTTTCATTTCTAACAATTTCTTCATTTTCGCCGTTATCAATTTCATTGTTTGATTTAACGGTTGTTCTAACCGGAGGAATAAGTAAATCGAGAATTTTTTCTTCAGTTAATTTGTCGGCTTTTTCTTTCACCAATTCAGTTTGTTCGGATTTTACCATATTAACCGCAAGCTCTGTTAAATCTCTTATCATTGATTCAACATCTCTTCCAACGTAACCAACTTCGGTAAATTTAGAAGCTTCAACTTTGTAGAAAGGAGCGCCAGTTAATTTTGCCAATCTTCTTGCTATTTCAGTTTTTCCAACTCCGGTAGGTCCGATCATTATAATATTGTTTGGCATTATTTCTTCTTTTAAACCTTCTGTAACCTGCTGTCTTCTCCATCTATTTCTAAGTGCAATTGCAACAGCGCGTTTTGCTTCATCTTGTCCGATTATATATTTATTTAATTCTGTAACAATTTGCGACGGTGTTAAATTTTTCATTTTATCTTTTTTCACTATTTATTTCCCTATTGTTTCAACGTTAATTTTATCATTTGTATAAATGCATATTTCTGAAGCAACTTTTAATGCTTCTTTTACAATTTCATCAGCTGGCAAGTTACTGTATTTTACCAGCATTTTTGCTGCCGATAAAGCATACATTCCTCCGGAACCAATTGCAATAATTTTATCGTCCGGTTCTATTACATCACCAGTTCCGGAAACAACAAAAGTTTTTTCTGAAGAAACTACCGCCAATAATGCTTCAAGCTTTCTTAAATATTTATCGGTTCTCCAATCCTTGGCCAATTCAACAACCGCTCTTTCAACATTTCCTCTATATTGATCCAACTTTTCTTCAAATTTACCAAGAAGTGTAAATGCGTCTGCGGCAGATCCCGCAAAACCAACCAACACTTTTCCATCGAGTAATTTTCTAATTTTCATTGAATTATGTTTCATAACTGTATTGCCAAGTGTAACTTGTCCGTCTCCTCCAAGTGCCGCAACTCCACTGTGAATTACGCCTAAGACCGTTGTTGATCTAATTTTTCTTTCCAATTTTATCTCCAATTCTATATCAAAAATATCTCCGCGGAACATTATCCTCGGACGTTAAATTTCTCTTTTAATAAACTTTATAATGGTTCTTTTTGTTTTTGTTCCAACTTTTCTTTCCAATTGTAAAAAGGCGAAACGTATGGAAATGCAAGCATTGAACCGCCAAAACCCATATATCTTATAACCATCATTTGCAGATTATTTAATTTCATTGAGTTTAGTAATTTTTCATTTATTGTGACGCCGTACTTTTCAGCAAGTTCTACGGTTTTGTTCTCTAATTTATCTAAAGTTTCCTTGTACAAAATGTTTTCTTTGTTTTTTTCTTCGGCTTCATTACCTGAATTTTCAATTTTTAATTCTTTTTTATCTACAAGTTTAAATAATGAATATTTTCCTTCAATTTGCAAAGGACCGAATACATCGCCAATTTCCATGGACGAAACAACTTTACCAATTTCTCCCAGCTCAATTGCAGATAAATATTCCGATTCTCCAGAATTAAATTTTTCATCTTTTCGCTGCGAATGAACTTTTGCAAATTGTTTCAAATCTTCGGTATTGTCGGCAATCGACAGCGCCTTTTGTATTATTTCCAAAGAGTCGCTTAACACTTCAACAATTTTAAGTTTGGTTTCAAACAGATTTGCTTCACTTGTTGATTTTACTTCAGAACTTTCAAATTCCTTTTTGGTTTCCAAAACAATATCTTTTCTAAAGAGTGTTGATAGATAATTTGCTTTCCACATTTCCGTTGAAGATTTTACCTCGTCTGCATTTTGCAGACCAAGTTCATAACCGTAGCGTGTCAGCAATTCCATTTCTATTTGTCTTTTAACTCTTTGATTCAAATGCTCGGCAATATAATTTATATCGGAAGAATATGCATAGAAACCTTCGAACATGAATAAATTCAAAAAATCATTCAATGTCATTGGGTTTTTATCAAACTTTATAAAATTTTTTTTTAATGAATCGGGGCTCAACGAATTTTTGAATTTTATAAAATCATCATCTCCAATTTGAATTTTTTGATTTTCGGCAACGCTGTCTCTGTTCTTTACATATTCAACAAGTTTTTGCAGCGAATCGGCTGTATACCAAAAAAGATTTCCATCGGTAATAACTCTTTTGTTTTTGAAAAAACTATTCCAGAAAGAATCATATAACGAATCTTCGGTTCTGTTTTTTACAGTTTTTTCAACTAGCGAAACTCTTTCGTCAATCGATTTATATTCCGCGCCGGAAATATTTAACAATCTAAAAATATACCAGCCGTCTGGAGACTCCTGCGGTTTTGTAAATTCATTTTTCTTTAAAGCAAAAATAGCCGTTTCCGGTTCAATTGCCATTTTACCATAAGTGACTTCATATGGTTCTTTAACAAATTCAACATTTTTAATAAGCGCGGCTGTTGAATCATAATTTTTCGAATTTAATTGTATCTGATAAGCCGAATCTATTGCTTCTTTATTTTGCGAATAAATATAATCAACAAAGTATTTTTTATTTGCCAGAATTAAACCTTCTGAAAACTTTTTATTATTCAGTTCAACTTTACTTTTAATTTCCTTTTTATAAACCGCGTCGCGCACATTCATTTTTTCCATTGGTACATAATTCATCTTCATCGAAATTGAAGAATCATAGCCTAATTTTTCCGCTTCAATTGCCATAAGTTTTTCGGCAATTAATGTATATAATAATTCTTCTTTTGCTTTTTGAATTCCCTTTTCGGAATTTTTTCTTTTAATCTGCGGCGATAATTCAAATCTGTTTTTAAATTCATCCGCCGTAATTACTTTTTCACCAACCTTAGCCAAAACTTCATCTTTTTTTTGTGAATGTATATTTATGGAAAGGGCAAAAAGCAGAACTATGAAATTAATTTTTTTCATAAAGGAATTTTAGAATTTAGTTTAAATGGATTTGGAAAAATTTTAGGTACAGAAAGTTTATATTTACGGTATGCCTCGCCATATTTTTTAATCAGGTTTTTTTCTTCATAATGTGAACCGACATAAAAATAAATTACTATGTTTATAAAAAATATCAAATAAAAAAGATCCATATAAGGTCTAAATCCCAGAACTATAATTGTAAAAAAATAAATTGGATGACGTGAAAATTTAAAAGGTCCTTTAATTATCAAATCATGATCTTCATCTAAATTCTCGGCATCATATGTATTTTGAAAATATCTTTTAATTTGATTTAACCCGATAAACTCTTTTAAGTTTATGAATGATGATGCCCAAAACAAACCAATAATACCAACAAATTGAACGGTAAAAATAAACAGATCGTAAGGAAATTGTAAGTCGTAAATTTTTACTTCAGGTTTGGGTGAAATGTAATAAATTGCGGCAAAAATAATAAATGAATTTATGTTATAAAAAAATCTGTAAAATGCGATCTTTGTTCCAACTTTTTCCGCAATTTTTTTCTTTAAATTAAATGCCGCTAAAATTGAATGAGATAGCGCGAAAAGAAAAAATAATAAAGTAATAATTAGAGCATCAAATACATAATTCATAAAAATCGGCTTTGATCAAAACTTAAAAATATTATTGTAGATTCCATTTAAAATCATTAGCAATAGAGATAAATAAAAGTCAGGTATATAAATCCAAAATAGGCATTCAAAATTAGTCTATCGCAATTCTTTACGTAAACGAGCAACTGGAATTTGCAATTGTTCGCGATATTTTGCAACGGTTCTTCTAGCGATATGAATTCCTTTATCGACAAGAATTTTGGCGATTTTTTCATCACTGTAAGGTTTGCCTTTAGGTTCGGAATCACAAATTTCTTTTATCAGAATTCTAATATGCTTGTTTGAAACTTCATCTCCGTCATCTGTTGAAAGTCCTTCGCTGAAGAAATATTTCAACTCATGAATTCCAACCGGACTTTGAACATACTTTCCGTTTACAACTCTTGAAATTGTTGAAATATCCATCATTATTTCATCTGCAATATCTTTATAGATCATAGGTTTTAAGAATTTGGGACCGCCTTCAAAAAACTCATATTGTTTTTCAAAAATTGAACGCATGATCTTCATCAATGTTTCTCTTCTTTGCTGTATTGAAGCGATGAACCATTTAGCGGATTCAAATTTTTCTCTTAAAAATTGATGTGTTTCCTTTTCACGAGGCGTTACTTTTCTTTTTCTTTTTTTACCGTCAATCATTTCCAAATATGTTGAACTTATCGTTACTGATGGCATACTTTTATCGTTTAATGTAATAATATAATCTTCATCAACTTTTTCAATAATAAAATCCGGAGTAATTTGATTTGCTTCTTCCGATTCGAGCGCTCCGGCTCCGGGTTTAGGATTTAGTTTATGAATTAAATCCAAAGTTGATTTTAATGTTTCACGCGAAAGATTCATTTTTGTTTGAATTGCGTCGAATCTTTTATTAACAAAATCAGTATAATTTTCGCTCAATATTTTTTCTGCAAGATAAGAATAATAAGGATCGTAAGATGAATTTCTGATTTGTATCAATAAACATTCCTGCAAATCTCTTGCGGCAATACCAATCGGATCGAATAATTGTATCATGCTTAGAACTTTTTGCGCGTCTTCCAAAGTAACATCAATGTGTTCAAAAAGTTTAAGATCATCAACAATTTTTGAAAGGTCTTCTCTAAAATATCCGTCTTTAGATAAACTTCCGATTATAACTTCACCCAAAATAATTTGATGTTCGGGCAATTTTAAAATATGGAGTTGATCTAATAATCTTTCTGTCTGGGAAATTTTTGCTGGCGCAATAGGTCGGTTATCTTCATCATCCGGACTTTTATTTATTCTATCATTATCCAAATCGCCGTCGTTCATATAATCTTCGGCATCAAACTCATCATCGCCGCTTATTTCAATTTCATCTTCTTGTTCATCTTTATCGTCGGAGTTTTCTTCCTGTTCCTGCGTTAGTTCAATTTCATCTTCCAAAGTTTCTTCCAAAATAGGATTTAATTCCAATTCTGTTTTAATTCTTTGCTCAAGAGCCAGGGTATTTAACTGCAATAATTTTTGATATTGAATTTGCTGAGGAGATAATTTTTGCTGTAGTGAGAGTTTTTGCTGCAAAGATAACATAGTTACTTTCCGTTAAGTTTCTTTAATTTGTTGTAAAATTCAGAATTATATGCACGTTTTATTGATTTTTCGCAAAATTCTAAAATTGATAATTTAGTTTTTTTTCCTTTCTCCAATGCTGGTTCGCAAACATCGTATTTTTCATATTTTAAAACATCACCGCCGAAATCAGAAATTCTTATCGGAAATAAATGGCAGGAAATAGGTTTAATAAAATTTACTTTTCCGTCATAATAAGCTTTTTCAATGGCACATTTAGCAACATCATCTTGGTAAAAAACAAAAACGCAATCTTTTTTCCCAACGCTTCTAGTCATTAATTCTTTGTATTTTTCTTCCCAAAATCCGTTTTTTTCAATTTCTTTAACACTTTTAGCAGGCAAATAAGTTTTTACTATATCTAATATTTTATCTATTTCTTCAATTTCTTCTTTCTTTAATGGAGCTCCGAATTCACTTTTCATTGTACAGCAAGCGCCTTTGCAAATTTCCAAGTTGCAGGTAAATTTGGTTTTTAAAATTTCTCTGCTCACTAAAACATTATCTATATCTTCAAAATCAATCATATCAATTTTTGGAATAATTTTTGCTAAGATAATGAAAAAAGGTTTACTTGCAAAGTTTTAATTCTTAAAATAATACAGAAATTTTTAGCAAATTTACAATTTTTAAATAGTTGAATAAAAATTGTATTTAAATTAATAACTAAGTTATTAATAAATATTGCATTAAAAAATTATCATAATTAACTTTTACTAAATAAATGCCTCTAAAATTTTACATTGGATGTAATTTTAAACTTTTCAAATTAGTAAATTAACAAATTGAAAAAGCAAAAACTAAAAATGAAATTTGATAATAAGGTAGTTTTATTAACCGGAGCATCAACCGGAATTGGAAATGAAATTGCTCATCAATTGCTTGCCCAAAAAAATATTAAGCTTGCTTTAGTTGCAAGGCGAGAAAATCTATTAAGGGAAAATTTTTCGGAAAATGAAAATCTATTAGTTATTAAATGTGATGTTAGCAATAAAGATGAAGTAAACGCCGCATATTTAAAAGTAATAGAAAAATTTAATCGAATTGATGTTGCAATTTTAAATGCCGGTTATTCCGTAAGAATGCCCGTTGAGAATTATAATTCCGAAGCAGCTGAAAAAACTTTTGGCGCAAATGTTTTTGGAATTATTTATTGGGTAGAGAAAATTATTCCGGATTTTATGCAAAGAAAAAGTGGAATAATTGTCGGCGTTTCAAGTTTAGCTGATTCCAAAGGTTATTCAAAAAGCGGATTTTACTCCGCAAGCAAAGCCGCCGCAACAACTTATTTAGAAGGATTAAGAACGGAATTAAATAAATACAATGTAAAAGTTTTGACTGTTCGTCCGGGTTTTGTGAAAACCCCCATGACTGATAAAAATGAATTTAAAATGCCGTTTATGATGAATGTGGATAAAGCCGCCAAAATTATTATTGAAGGAATAGAAAGTGAAAAACGAATGATTCAATTTCCATGGCAGCTTGTAATTGCAACAAGACTAATTCCCTTAATTCCAAATTGGATCTATGAAAAATTGGAATCTTTAACGGTGGAAAAATATAAAAAGTGAAAAGTACAATCATACTTTTGGGGGGATTTTACAATATAGCATTTGCCGTTTTTCATTTGTTATTTTGGAAAATCTTTAAATGGAATAAAGAACTAAAACGCATGAATTATGTTAATGGAAATATTTTACAAATATTAAACCTTTCATTAACATTCGTTTTTATAATTTTCGCATACATTTCATTACTATATACAAACGAATTAATTTCAACTCAGTTGGGCAAAGTATTATTAAAATTGATAGCGTTTTTCTGGTTCTTTAGAGCTTTGCAGCAAATTTATTTTTTCGGATTAAAAAATATAATCTCTGCCGCATTGTTTATTTTGTTTTTAACCGGAAGCTTAATTTATTTAATTTCTTCGTTTTAATATTTATTTAAAAATAAAATTAGAATTGAAACGATTCGATTCTTTTTATTACTTCTAAAATTTAATGTTCATTCCAATGTTTAATTGAAATATCTTCCAAATCTTTTTTACAGAATGCGGTAATGAAAGCTTGAGCCAATCTGGAATTGGTTATTAGCGGTATGTTAAAATCTATTGCGCTTCTTCTAATGTTGTAATCGTTATCTAATTCGCTTTTAGATAAATTTTTGGGGATGTTGATTACAAGATCAATTTTTCGTTTTCTTAAATATTCAATTGTATTAGGACTTTGTTTTTCATCCGGCCAATATAGTAGAACGGATTCAACATTATTGTCTTTTAAGAAATTGTGCGTTCCGCGCGTAGCAAATAAATTGTAATCGTTTTCAATAAGCAACTTACAGCTTTCCAAAAGTTCTGCCTTTGATTGAACCGGTCCTGTTGAAAGTAAAATATTTTTTTTAGGAATTTTATAACCGACTGAAAGCATTGATTTTAACAGCGCGTCATAAAAATCATCCCCGATACATCCAACTTCACCGGTTGATGCCATATCAACACCAAGAATCGGATCGGCTTTACTCAATCTTGAGAATGAAAACTGCGGTGCTTTTATACCAATATAATCAAGCTCAAACAATGATTTGTTAGGTTTAATATATTTTGCTTCAAGCATTATATCGGTCGCAAGTTCAACGAAATTCACCTTTAAAACTTTAGAAACGAAAGGTAAACTTCTTGAAGCTCGTAAATTACATTCAATAACTTTTACATCATTATCCTTTGCTAGAAATTGAATATTAAAAGGTCCGGAAATATTCAACTCTGACGCAATTTTTCTTGAAATGGCTTTAATCCTTCTAACCGTTTCAAAATAAATTTTCTGAGGCGGAAAAACCATTGTAGCGTCACCTGAATGAACTCCCGCAAATTCAATATGCTCGCTTATTGCATAAAGAATAATTTCTCCTTTATCGGCAACCGCGTCAATTTCAATTTCTTTCGCGTTTTCAATAAATTCAGAAACAACAACAGGATATTGTTTTGAAACTTCAACGGCTAACTGCAAAAAGTGGTTTAACTCGCTTTCGTTTGAAACAACATTCATTGCCGCGCCTGATAGAACATAAGAAGGACGAACCAAAACAGGAAAACCGACTTCATCGATAAAATTTTTAATTCCTTCGATAGTGTTTAATTCTTTCCATCTTGGCTGGTCAATTTTCAAATCATCTAGCATTTGAGAAAATTTATGTCTGTTTTCTGCTCTATCGATTGAAAGCGGAGAGGTACCCAAAATATTTACGCTGCTCTTATGTAAACGCATTGCCAAATTATTTGGAATTTGTCCGCCCGTTGAAACAATAACTCCTTTAGGATTTTCAAGATCAACAATATCAAGAACTCTTTCTAATGTTAGTTCATCAAAATAAAGCCGATCGCAAATATCATAATCCGTACTTACTGTTTCGGGATTATAATTTATCATAATTGATCTATAATTTTCCTTTTTGATAGTATTTAATGCGTTAACGCCGCACCAATCAAATTCAACGCTGCTTCCTATTCTATAAGCTCCGGAACCCAAAACTACAACTGACTTTTCATCATTTATAAAATTTATATCGTGTTCAATTCCGCTGTAAGTTAAGTAAAGATAATTTGTATGAGCTGGATATTCAGCCGCTAAAGTATCAATTTGTTTTACAAATGGTTTTATGCCTTTACTTAATCTATAATTTCTAACTTTTAAAATATCTTTTTCAATTTCTGTTGTGATGCTTTTAAGAACAAACTTCCCAATCTGAAAATCAGAGAAACCCAATTTTTTCGCTTCAATCAGCAGTTGATCGGGCAGTTCTTCCAATAAATTATAATTCTGTAGTTCATATTTATAATCAAAAATATTTTTCAGTTTAACAAGAAACCATTTGTCAATTTTTGATAATTCATAAATTTCATCAACCGTTAATCCTTCTTTAAATGCTTGAGCTATTACAAAAATTCTCATATCGGTCGGATTTATAAGCATATCTTTAATATCGGAAACTGGAATATCTTTATTACCTACAAATCCATGCATGCCTTGACCAATCATTCGTAAACCTTTTTGAATTGCTTCTTCAAAGGTTTTACCGATAGCCATTACTTCTCCAACGCTTTTCATGCTGCTTCCGATTTGATTGGAAACTCCATGGAATTTGTTCAAATCCCAGCGTGGAATTTTACAGACAATATAATCTAAAGCTGGTTCAAAAAAAGCTGATGTGGTTTTTGTGACCGAATTTTTTAGTTCATAAAGTCCATAACCCAAAGCTAATTTGGCGGCTACAAAAGCGAGCGGATATCCGGTTGCTTTTGATGCAAGCGCACTTGAACGTGATAATCTTGCGTTAACTTCAATAACTCTATAGTCTTCTGAAAAAGGATCCAACGCATATTGAACATTACATTCACCTACAATTCCAATATGCTGAATTAATTTAATCGCAATTTCTCTTAGCTTATGATATTCTGTATTTGTCAATGTTTGAGAAGGCGCGACAACAATACTTTCTCCTGTATGAATTCCTAATGGATCAAAATTTTCCATATTGCATACCGTAATGCAATTATTGTAGCAATCGCGAACTACTTCATATTCAACTTCTTTCCATCCTTTTAAGGATTCTTCAATTAAAATTTGATCTGAATATGAAAGAGCTTTTGAGGCAAGAATTTCTAATTCATCCGAATTTGAGCAAAACCCGCTTCCCTGTCCGCCCAAAGTATACGCGGCTCTAACAATAATAGGATAGTTTAATTCTTCTGCGGCTTTTAGTGCATCATCAATTGAAGTTACCGCAATACTTTTAGGTGTTTTAATATTTACCTTTTTAAGGGTATTTGCAAAAAGCTCTCTATCTTCGGTATCAATTATCGCTCTTATTGGTGTCCCGAGCACCTTAACATTATATTTTTCAAAAATGTTTGTTTTAAAGAGTTCAATTCCGCAGTTCAACGCGGTTTGTCCGCCGAATGATAAAAGTACGCCATCCGGATTTTCTTTGGCAATAACTTGTTCAACAAAGTAAGGTGTAACCGGAAGGAAATAAACTTTATCAGCAATATTTTCCGATGTTTGAACTGTTGCGATATTTGGATTTATTAAAATAGTTTCAATATTTTCTTCACGTAAAGCTTTTAAAGCCTGCGAACCTGAATAATCAAATTCTCCGGCTTCGCCTATCTTAAGCGCCCCGGAACCTAATATCAAAACTTTTTTAATTTCTTTGTTCATTAAATTACTTTTTTAATCTATCAATCCGGCTTAAACCCGGTTCAAGTTGTTAAAATATGTTATTTGTGAAGAACATATTTTATTTTGCTTTACTTTATTTTTTATCTAATCGAATTATTTGTAAAACTCATTCTTCAGTTTAAGAATTACTTTAATTATCAATCAAATTTAAAAATTCATCAAATAAAAACTCAGTATCTGTCGGTCCGCTCGATGCTTCAGGATGAAACTGAGTTGAAAAAAAAGGTTTAGTTTTGTGCTTAATTCCTTCGCAAGTATCATCATTTAAATTAACAAAGTATTGTTCCCAACCTTCATCCAAATGTGAATCATTAACAGCGTATCCATGATTCTGCGAAGTTATAAAACACTTATTTGTTCCAATCTGCAATACAGGCTGGTTGTGACTTCTATGTCCGTATTTTAATTTATAAATTGATCCGCCCGCGGCAAGTGAAAGTAATTGATTGCCCATACATATTCCAAAAATCGGTTTCCCAATTTTAATGGCATTTTTTAAATTCGTTACAGTTTCACTACAAAAAGTCGGATCACCGGGACCATTAGATAATATAATACCGTCATATTCTTCTTTTGTAAAATCATAATTCCAAGGAACCTTTATAACAGTTGTATCTCTTCTTAATAAACACCTTACAATATTGTTTTTAACACCCATATCAACTAAAACAATTTTTTTCTTTCCACTGCCATAAACTATTTTTTCTTTCACACTAACTTTATCAACAAGATTATCTACATTTGGATCGAAAAAATCAATATCTTCATTTTCAAAAACAATTTTTCCTAACATTGATCCTTTTTCTCTTAATTTTTTTGTTAATGCCCGAGTATCTACGCCAAAAATTCCAGGCACTTTATTTTCAATCAGCCATTCAGATAAACTTTTTTTAGCATTCCAATGACTGTAAGCAAATGAATAATCTGAAATTACAAAACCTTTAACCTGTATCTTTTCAGATTCAAAAATATCCGGAATTCCATTTTCATATTTATCATCCGGAACTCCATAATTTCCAATTAAAGGATATGTGGAAATTAGAATTTGTCCATAATAAGAAGGATCTGTTAAGCTTTCAGGGTAACCGGTCATTGCCGTATTAAAAACAACTTCACCGGCTGTAGAAGACTCGTAACCAAAAGAAAATCCGTGATAGACTGAGCCATCTTCAAGGATTAGCGAAATTCTTTTGGATTTTTGCATGAAAAATAAAAATTTGGGGTGTTAAGTTTGTAAAAATTGATTTGCCAATTATACAATTTTTATAAGTAATATCCATAGTTTTATTTTGCGTTATGCAATAAATCTGAATTTTATAATGATTCTATACACTGGAATGAATTTTTAATGAATAAATGTTTGATAAGCTTGTCGAATTTTTGTCTAAATATGTCTAAAATAAATTAAAAATATATTGACAATATTTAGACAATGTTTTAGTTTTACAGTAAAATTTTAGGAATTTTATGAAATTAAGTTTTCTTATACTTTTATTATTTACGTACGGAATTATTCTCCCACAAAATAACGGAAAAATTACCGGAAAAGTAACCGACCAAATAACTAATGAAGCTTTACCCGGTGTAAACATTGTAATTGAGGAAACGAATTTAGGAGCTTCATCAGACCTAAGCGGAGAATTTGAAATAAATAATGTTCCTATGGGCAGTTATAAAGTTAAAGCTAGTTATATCGGATATAATACAATTATTAAATTTGATGTAGTTGTAAACTCCGCAAAACCAACTTTCCTGGAAATAAAACTTAGACAGACAGTAATCGAGCTAGGAGACGTTACGGTTACTTCAAGTTACTTTGATAAATCCGATATTGATGTAAACAGCGTTAAAAAATTTAGTTATGAAGAAATAAGAAGATCGCCTGGTGGTTTTGAAGATGTTGTTAGAGCTCTTTCTGTATTGCCGGGTGTTGCAAGACAAGGAGCCGGAAGAAATGATCTAGTTGTACGAGGAGGCGCTCCATCAGAAAATTTATACGTGGTTGACGGCTTTGTTCTACCTAACATTAATCATTTCGGAAACCAGGGAGCAACAGGCGGACCTTTGAGTTTTGTTAATTTAGATTATGTTAACGAAACAACTTTTTCGACCGGAGGATTTCAGGCAAATTACGGAGATAAACTTTCTTCCGTCTTGAAGATTGATTTAAGAGAAGGCAGAAAAGATAAAATTGGTGGCAAAGCTCTGGTCTCTGCATCACAATTTGGATTAAATTTAGAAGGTCCGATTACCGATAAAAATAATTTTATATTTTCAATTAGAAGAAGTTATCTTGATTTTATCTTTGACGCGGCAGGATTTAATTTTGTCCCCGAATATTATGATCTGCTTGGAAAATATACTTATGATTTTGACAGCAATAATAAGCTCTCTTATTTATTAGTAGGAGCTTTGGACCGCGTAAAATTTAACAACAAGAATTCTGAAGATATTTTTGATAATGCAAGAATTTTAGGAAATGACCAAAACCAATATGTAACGGGAATTTCTTTCCGGCATTTATTTTCAAATGGTTTTTATAATGTTTCTTTAAGCCGAAATTATGTCAGTTACGATGGATTTCAAAATGATACTTTGTTAAACCCGATCTTTCTTAACAAATCAAAAGAAGCAGAACACGAATTAAAAACAGATTTGGTTTATAAGTTAAATCAAACTTCAGAATTGAATTTCGGAATTTCAGGAAAATATATTTTATATAAAAGCAATATTCTTTTTCCAGAAAAGTTTGTAACTACTTTTGGTGAAACACTTCCCATTACTTCTGCAATTGTTAATAGTGATTTTTACAAAGTAGGACTTTATGGTTTATACAGCACAAATTTGTTTAACAAATTGAGAATAAATTTGGGGTTAAGAGGAGATTATTTTAATGCGATTGATACGAAGATTTCTTTTAGTCCAAGATTATCTCTCGCATACAAAATTACGGAAATTTCAAATATTAATTTCAGCACCGGAATTTACAGGCAGAATCCTTCTTACATTTGGTTGACTCTTGATGAAAATAAAGGATTAAAACAAATACAAGTCAATCAATTTATCATTGGCTTGGATCATTTACTGAGTGAAGATACCCAAGTAAAATTGGAAGGATTTTACAAAGATTATTCAAAATACCCTGCAAGCGTATTAAGACCGTATTTAGTTTTAGCCAATACAGGCGCCGGTTATCCCGGATCCGACGATAATTTTTCTACATATGGTTTTGAAACTTTATCAAGTCAAGGTAAAGGTTACTCAAGAGGTGTGGAATTTTCCGTTCAAAAGAAATCTTCTAAAAATAATTTGTATGGTATCTTAAGTGTTACTTACAGTCAAACAAAGTTTACCGGAATTGATGGAATTGAAAGAACCGGGCAATATGATCAAAGCTGGATAATCAGTTTAAGTTCAGGGTTTATATTTAACGAAAATTGGGAAGCTGCCGTTAAGTTCAGACTCGCAACCGGAAATGCGTATACTCCGTATAATAATGATGGAACACAAAGTGTTGCTAATTATTTAACTGAGCGGCTTAACGCAAATCACGGATTGGATATTAGAGTAGATAGAAGATGGAATTTCAGTAATATGTCTTTAATTGCTTATATAGACATACAAAATATTTATAATCATAAAAATGTAAACACAGTTAAATGGGATTATAAATTAATGCAAATTGATGAACAAGCTGATATTGGAATTTTACCTTCAATCGGTATTAGTTTAGAATTTTAACTAAAACCTATTTAACATTTCATTTTTATAATGATAGAAAATAGATTAAGAATATTAAAAAGCGCTGACTCTAAAAAAGGACCGGTTGTTTATTGGATGCAGCGCGAACAAAGAGTTTCAGACAATTGGGCTTTAATTTATGCTTATGAAAAAGCTAAAGAAACAAATGAAAAATTAATAGTTGTGTTTAATTTAGTAACTGAATTTCAGAACGCAACTTTCAGGCAATATTATTTTATGATAGAAGGATTGAAGGAAGTTGAAATAAATTTAGAAAAACTAAATATCAGCTTTTTTATAACTACAGGTAATCCTGAAGATGAAATTCCCAATTTTATAATTAAGCACAATGCAGGCTTATTAGTAACTGATTTTAATCCTCTAAAAATAATATCTAATTGGAAGGAAAAGACAGCAAAAAAAATTGAAATTCCATTTTTTGAAATTGATTCTCATAATATTATTCCGGTTTGGAAAGCGTCAAAAAAACTTGAATTTGCGGCTTATACAATAAGACCAAAAATTCTAAAATTATTGCCTGAATATTTACATGAATTTCCAAAGTTGGAAAAATTAAAAAGGTCGAATTTTATTTCAAATAAAATAGATTGGGATAAATTATATCAAAATCTAAAAATTAATTTTAGCGTAAAACCAGCGGATGATTTAATTCCCGGAGAAAATGCCGCTATAAATATTCTCCAAAAATTTATTTGGTACAAACTGAATAATTATGCAATTGATAGAAATGATCCGAATAAAAATGGACTTTCTAATATTTCTCCATATTTACATTTTGGACATATTTCAGCCCAAAGAATTGCGTTACTTCTAAATGATTTTGATCAAACGGATGTTTCGGTTGCCTCATATTTAGAGGAGTTAATTATAAGACGCGAGCTTGCGGATAATTTTTGCAATTATAATCCAAACTATGATAACTTTACCGGACTTCATCCTTGGGCTAAGGAAACTTTAAATCTTCATCGAAACGATAAAAGAGAATTTGTTTATTCTTTAGAAGAATTTGAATTGGCAAAAACTCATGATGCGCTTTGGAACGCCGCGCAATTAGAAATGTATACAACAGGAAAGATGCACGGATATATGAGAATGTACTGGGCAAAAAAAATATTGGAGTGGACTAAATCTCCTGAGGATGCATTCAACAATGCAATTTACCTAAATGATAAATACGAATTAGATGGGAGAGACCCAAACGGCTATGCTGGAATTGCCTGGTCAGTTGGCGGAACTCACGATAGAGCTTGGAATGAAAGAAATGTTTTCGGCAAAATAAGATACATGAACTATAACGGCTGTAAAAGAAAATTCGATGTAAAAAGTTATATGGAAAAATTCAAATTAACTGATCAGCAAAGTTTGTTTTGAATTTGCAGATAAAACAATAATTATATTTTTTATTTAAAATATTCTGAAAGGAATAAATATGCGAGACCCTGGAAATAATGTAATACATAAATTATTCGAAGAAAATAATAATGAACATTTGCTTACAACTTTGGAAACTCCAATTAAAGCCGATGCATTTAATATAAAAGATGATCTCAAAATTGAATTGATAAAATCTAAATTTTCGGATATTATGGAAATACTTGGTTTGAATTTGGAAGATGAAAGTTTAAAAGACACTCCTAAAAGAGTAGCTAAAATGTTTGTTAAAGAAATTTTTAGCGGATTGGATCCGAAAAACAAACCCGCACCAACATTATTTGAAAACAAATTTAATTTCAACGAAATGTTGGTTGAAAAAAATATTACAATTTATTCTTATTGCGAGCATCACTTTGTACCGATTATTGGAAAAGCTCATATTGCTTACTTTCCTAAAGAATACGTAATTGGTCTTTCCAAGTTGAACAGAATTGCTCAATATTTTGCCAAAAGACCGCAAGTGCAAGAAAGACTTACAATTCAAATAGCAAATGAATTAAAAAATGTTCTTAAAACCGAAGACGTTGCTGTTATAATTGACGCGGAACATTTATGTGTAGCTTCAAGAGGTGTTAATGATGTAAATAGTTCAACAATTACATCAAGTTACGGCGGTAAATTTGCAGAACCATCAATTAAAAATGAATTACTGAATTATATAAAACAGTAATTCATTTTAATATTTAAGATACTTAAAATTTATTTTGCCAACTCTTTTTCAATTAGAGAGGTAATATTACTGCTTTCCGGAGTTGTAATGCTTCTAAATCTATCTACTACATCTCCGTTTTTATCAATTAAGAATTTTTCAAAATTCCATTTAATATCGGATTTCCCGGTTTTTGTATTGTTTGTCAATACTTCAAACAATGGAGATTTATCATCTCCTAATACTTTTACTTTATCAAACATTGGAAAATTGACACTATAAGTTAATGAGCAGAACTGCTTTATTTCTTCATTAGTTCCGGGTTCTTGTCCGCCAAAATCATTACAAGGAAAACCAAGAATTACAAATCCTTTATCTTTAAATTTATCATAAATTCTCTGCAGACCTTCATATTGTTTTGTAAATCCGCATTTGCTTGCAACGTTAACAATCAATAAAACTTTTCCTTTATAATCGGAGAGTTTTACTTCTTTCATATTTATATCTTTAACAACAATATTTGTAATATTTGGTTTATGTTCACCTTTAGAGTTAAAAATCCCAAGTAATGAACTAATTGTTAAAATTAATGTCTTTGTATTCATTATATACCTTTCATTTAAAATGAATTTGTACTGTTATGTTAATCGAGCTAATGCGAGCTGGTCTCTAAACTCATTAAGATCGGAAATTATTTTAACATTCATTTTTCTAAGAATATTTTCATAAGACAAAACACTTCTTCCGCCAGCTAAAACAACTGTATCACTGCTAATTAATCTGCTAATCTTTAACATTTCCTTATCAAGAAGAACATCGTCTGAAGGATAAACAATACTTAAAGCTACAACTTTGGGATTTATTTTTTCAATTGCCGCTGCAATTTCTTCGCCCGGTAAATCCGGACCAATATAAGTCACATCCCAGCCGTCAGAGGAGGCAACAACACCAACAATTAATGCTCCTAATTCATGAAGCTGACCTTTGGGTGTAGCAATAATTATTTTCGGAGCGTTTGTATCCACCAAATTTGCGTCAATTATTTGCGTTAAAAATTTTCTGATTATTGTTGTTGAAATATGCTCGTGCATAATTCTAATTTCACCGGATTTCCACAAGTCGCCGATTCTCTCAATTAAAGGAGTAATTATCTTTTCTATTAAAATCGGTTGTGAAAATTTTATTTGAGCTGAATAAAGCTCATGTTCAAATGCTTTTTTATCCAGAATTTTTACGAATGAAATACAATTCTCAATAACATTATCTATTGTAGTATCAGTAGCTGTGATTTCTTCTTTTTTAATATAGGGTTCTTTCTCACCGAATAATTGATTCAATTGTTCTAAGGAATAATTTGAAATTACACCAATTGAATATCCGCTTTTAGAAGCTTTTGAAAGCAGAGATAATTTTTCAACATCATCTTTTGAATATAATCTTCTATTAGTTTCTGTTCTATCAGGTATAACTAAATTATATCTTTTTTCCCAAGCTCTTATTACATGTTCGGTTAGTCCTGTTAAATCAGAAACAGCTTTTATTGGATATTTAATGTTATTTTTCATACCTAAAAATACAGAATTGTCTAATTATTGTCAACTTTTTTTGATATAATAATTTGATAATTTAAATATATCTTGACAAATATTAGACATTTGTCTATATTTTGTTAAGAGAAATGATTATGTTTAAATTTGAGCAAATACAAGTTTTTAACAAAAAAGTGAATGAAGTATTTCCTTTTTTTGAAAATCCCGAGAACTTAGAAATAATTACACCTAATGAATTACGTTTCAATATAATATCTCCAAAACCTTTAGTAATGAAAGAAGGAGCGGAATTTAGATATACAATTAAATTGGGATTATTAAAATTTCCTTGGAGAACTCTTATAACTAAATATGATCCAAATAAAATTTTTATAGACGAACAGAAGTTTGGTCCTTATAAAAAATGGAAACATACACATTTATTTGAAGATATTGATGGAAAAACAAAAATGACAGATATTATTGAATATGATCTGTTCCTATATCCCTTGAAAAATTTGATAAACAATTTATATGTAAGTAAAAACATTAAAAAGATTTTTGATTTCAGAAAAAATTATTTACGCGAAAAATTTAACTAATAAAATTATAATGAAAAAAATTGTCATTATAGGTGCCGGGTTAGGCGGACTTTCAACTGCGTTACGGCTTTCAAAAAATCCGAATTATAAAATTACTATTTTAGAAAAGCACTCAACTCCGGGCGGAAGATTAAATATTCTTGAAAAGGATGGGTTTACCTTTGACCTTGGACCATCTTTTATGAGTATGACCTACGAATTTGACAATCTTTTTAAAGATGCAGGGATTTCTAATCCATTGGACATGAGAGAACTTGATCCAATTTATCAAGTTTTTTTTGATGGAAGAAAAGAACCATTGAAAATTTTTAAGGATCTAGTAAAGTTAGAAAATGAATTTAAAGACATTGAACCAAATCTCGCTAAAAAATTGGATGAGTATTTAAATCGCGCGGGTAAATTTTTCCACGATACTGAATTACAAATAGTTCAATCGAATTACAAAGGAATGTTGGATTATTTTTATAAAATGTCGAAAGTTCCTTTCAAACATATCCCTTACTTATTCAGAACAATGTGGGCTGAACTTGATAAAAATTTTTCTTCCGAAGAAGTTAAAATTATTTTTTCCTTGGTAGCATTTTTTCTGGGCTCAACTCCATTTCATACACCCTCAATTTATTCTTTGCTTAGTTATACAGAAATGCGCCACAATGGTTATTGGAGCATTCATGGGGGGATGTATTCAATTATAAAATCCATTGTGGCTGTTTTAAAAGAACGAGGCGTAGAATTTAATTTTAATACCGAAATCCAATCAATTGGCACGAATAACGGAAAATTATACGAAGTAATTGATAATTCCGGTAAAAGGTGGAACGCGGATATTTTTATAAGTAACAGCGATGCGGCATCATTCAGAGGTAAGGTTTTAAAAAGAAAAGCTTTTATAGAAAAGAAATTGGATAAGATGCATTGGACACTTTCCCCATTTACAATTTATCTTGGTGTAAAAGGAAAGATCCCGGGATTACTTCATCATAATTATTTTCTCGGCAGCAATTTTAAAGATTATGCGGACACAATTTTTACCTCTTCTGTAAGTCCTAAAAAACCATATTATTATGTTAACGCCGCTTCAAAATCCGATGAATCATGCGCTCCGGACGGCTGTGAAAATTTATTTATTCTTTGTCCCGTACCAGATTTAAGATATAAAAATAATTGGGACGACGCTGAAAAATTATCAGAAAACATAATTGATGATATTTCCAGAAGGACAAATTTTAACTTAAAAGAAAACATAATTTCGAAAACAATTAAAACACCAATTGATTGGGAGCGGATGTTCAATTTATACAAAGGAAGCGGACTTGGATTAGCTCATGATTTAAATCAAGTCGGCGCATTCAGACCCAAAAACAAAGATGAGCAATTTACGAATCTTTATTATGTGGGAGCTTCAACAACTCCTGGAACAGGCTTACCAATGGTTGTAATTAGTTCAAAACTAGTTGTAGAAAGGATTAACAATGACGTTCAATCATTATGAAAATACATGTTCAAAAATAAGTAAGAAGTTAACCGAAGCTTACAGTACTTCATTCAGTTGGGGAATTAAAGCATTTTCTCCCGAGTATAGAGAACCTATTTTTGCAATCTACGGCTGGGTTCGTATTGCAGATGAAATAGTTGATACTTTTCATCATGCAGACAAGAAATTTTTATTGAATAAATTTAAAGAAGATACTTATCACGCAATAAAATACGGAGTTTCAACTAATCCAATTATTCATTCATTTCAAAAAGTTGCAGTAAAGTATAATATTGAAGCAGATTTAATTGATGCTTTTTTAACAAGTATGGAAATGGATCTTGAAGAAACTTCCCATGAAAGAAAAAGCTATGACCTTTATATTTACGGCTCTGCAGAAGTAGTTGGATTAATGTGCCTAAAAGTCTTTTGCAACGGCGAAAGCAAAAAGTACAACGAACTTGTTTATTCGGCAAAAATGCTTGGATCGGCATTTCAGAAAGTTAATTTTTTAAGAGATATAAACAGTGATTTAAATGATCGCAATAGAATTTATTTGCCCGACGTTCATCATGAAATGCTTATAAATAATACTAATAAAAGATGTTTGGAATTTGAAATTGAAGAAGAATTTCACGAAGCACTAAAAGGGATTTTGAAATTACCAATTGGAGTTAAACTTGGAGTATATTCGGCTTATCTTTATTATTTAATGCTTTTCAAAAAAATAAAAAGATTGGACGTAAAACAACTGATGAGTAAAAGAGTAAGAATTTCAAACTTCTATAAACTATATCTTTTTCTCAAATCTTTTTGGGAAATAAAAGTCATAAAATTAACTTAGCCGTGAAATACGAATATCTGATATTTAATATTATTGTTTTAGCCGGACCTTTATTTTTCGGTTCATTTAAGAAATTCTACTTTTTTAATTATTGGAGACCGGCAATAATATCAATTGCATTTTCTGCAATTCCATTTATAATTTGGGATATATTTGTAACAAACAGGCATTGGTATTTTGCCGATAAATATACTTTGGGAATTAGAATTTTTGAATTGCCAATTGAAGAAATAATGTTTTTTATAACAGTACCTTTTGCCTGCTTATTTACTTGGGTAATGTTAAATAATTTTAATAACACAAATCATAAAAAGTATTTTACAAGCGAGCAGACTTTCGACGAAAATTTTTTTATTTCCGTAATTTCTGTATTTTTTTTATTTCTTATTTTAATTTCATTAATTTTTAAAAAAGAATATACCTCAATTTCGTTAACTTTTTTAATTGGCTCAATAATTTTTGATAAAATGTTCGGCGCTAAAATAATCCGATATAAATTGTTTTGGATTTATCTTTCAATTGTTTCCTTATTCACTCTTATTTTTAACGGCTATTTAACTTGGCGACCGATTGTAACTTATAATGAAGTATATCAAATTGGATTTAGAATTTTTACAATTCCAATTGAAGATTTTTTGTTCGGATATTCTTTAATAATATTTTCAACAACTATTTTTGAGAAGAAATTAAAAATACTGAATTCAATTTCCGGTTTGCAAAACAATAAATGAAAAGAATTTTCTATGCTTAAAAATAAATGGTATTTAATTTGTCATTCAAAGGACCTGACAAATAAAATAATAGTTAAGAAAATATTAAATGAAGACATAATAATTTATCGAACAAGAAATGGTATTCCTGTCGCGCTAGAAGATAGATGCTGCCATAGAAATGTAAAATTATCTCTCGGATATTTAAGTGAAAATAATGTTGTGTGCGGATATCATGGCTGGAAATTTGACTGCAATGGAAATTGTGTTCTTATACCATCTCAATTACCAGGCACAAAAATTCCGCCAAAAGCTGTTATAAAAAAATATCCTATTAAAGAATTTAACAATTGGGTTTGGATATTTGTCGGTGATGAAGAAAAGGTAAATAATGTAAATCCACCCAATATTCCTGAAATGGCTGAATGGAATTACACTTATAAAGAACATATTTTTGAAGCTGATCTTGAAGCCGCAGCTGAAAGTCTAATAGATCCTTATCATATTAAATACACACATAAAGATTCTATTAAACAATTGCTAGGACAAATAAATGAATTTCCCGCGGAATTTAGAATTGAAACAATCGAAGACGGAATTTCCGGAAAATATTATAGAGCAAACACCGCGAATATTTCCGAAAAGATGTACTTTGGTGATGAACCGGAACTTGAAGTTTTTTATAGGTTCTATTATCCTAATATCTCTCGTTTAGAAGCAAGGTTTAACGATAGAATTTTATTAATACTTGAGCATTTTATGCAAGTTGACGATAAAAAAATAAGTATGACCCAAATTACATTATGGAAGAATATTTTTGGATTCTTCCCTGCTTTCGGAAGATGGTTTATGGCGAGAAAATCCAATAAAATTGTAAATGAAGACATAGCGCTGCTGAAATCACAAAAGGAAATTTTAGATAAAGTAAAAGATAATCTGCATGAAGTAAGCGTAAAAGGAGACGAAGTTTCCTTAGCATTCAGAAAATATTGGCGTAAGAGATTAAAGGAAGAAAATTGATGAATATTTTTGAAAAGTTGATAAGACGAAGATTAGATAATTACATTGTTAAGATTAATAAAGTCGATAGAAAGTTAAACAAGAAAATTTCTGAAAATAAAGAAATTGCCATTATAGGCGGTGGAATTGCAGGATTAACATCCGCAATATTATTGAGTGAAAGAGGTTTTAAAGTAACATTGTTTGAAAAGGAAAATTTTCTTGGTGGAAAACTCGGAAGTTGGAAAGTTAAATTTGACGATGGCTATGAGACAAATATTGAACACGGTTTTCACGCATTTTTTCGCCAGTATTATAATTTGCGAGAAATTCTTAAAAAAATTGATTCCTATAAATATCTTATACCAATTGATGATTACCTGATAAAAACACATTCTTACGGTGAATTCAGTTTTAAGGATATTTCTAAAACTCCCGTCCTAAATATTTTATCAATGAGAAAGTCGGGTATTTATTCTTTCAAAGATATTTTTAAAAATCCAAAATTTGCACAATTACTTGCACTTCTGACTTATGATAATGATAAAACATTTAGTAAATTCGACAACATTTCCTTTAAAGATTTTGCGGAAAAAATAAATTTGCCTAACGAAATGAGGTTAATGTTCACAACATTTTCACGGGCTTTTTTTGCCGAACCTCAATATATATCAGTAGCTGAATTGATAAAAAGTTTTCATTTTTACTTTCTTAGCAATGATAACGGATTAATTTATGATGTTTTAAACGATGACTTTTACAAAACTTTTTTAGACCCAGCAGAAAATTTTATAAAAATGCACGGCGGTAAAATAAATTTAAATTCCGAAGTAACGGAATTTGAAAAATTATATAATAAGTTTGAAGTAAATAAACAATTATTTGATTATGTAATTTTTGCATCTGACATAAACGGAACAAAGCGTATAATTAATAATTCAAACTTCATAAAAAATCAGCATCCTAATTTTTATAATAAAATTAATTCTCAAAAAATATCACAGCGTTATGCTGTACTTAGAATTTGGATGGATGAAAGAATTGGCGATGATCTTCCGTTTTTCGTATTTACGGACGCTGAACAAATTCTTGATTCAGTCACATTTTATCATAATATGGAAAAGGAAAGCGCCGACTGGGCAGAGAAAAACAACGGCGGAATATATGAACTCCATTCATATGCTCTGCCAAATGAATTTAATGAAAATGACGTACGTAATCAGTTTCTAAAGGAATTTTTTTCATATTTCCCAAAGTTGAAGAATTCCAAAATTTTATATGAAAACTTACAAATCAAAAAAGATTTCACCGCGTTTCATACTGGTTTATACAAAAATCGTCCGGAGCCAATTACAGAAATAAATAATTTATATATAACCGGCGATTGGATAAAATTGGAAACCCCGGCAATGCTAATGGAAGCTTCCGCGACTTCAGCTTACTTTGCGGTTAATGATATTCTGACAAAAGAAAATCTGCAATGCGAGAATATTTTCTCCGTTCCCAAAATTGGAATATTGGTAAATTAATAATTTCCCGCTTAAATAATCACCTTTTGAATTTTTTTTAATTAAAAAAAATTAATTATTCTATTTGACTATGCAAATTACTTTCTATAGTTTTGTATCAAATGACAGTATCTTTAAAAGTAGTTTCAGAAAAACCGAATTACATCAGTTTAAATTTTCAAAGTCTTTTCAAAGCTCTGTCAAAAAAAACATTTTAATTTAATTTAGGAGAATCTGTTAATGGCAGAGCGTACAAAAGGAACCGTTAAATGGTTCAATAGTTCAAAAGGTTATGGCTTTATTTCAAGAGAAAATGGCGAAGATGTTTTCGTACATTTTAAATCAATTATTGGCGAAGGTTATAAAACTTTAAAAGAAAACGATAAAGTTGAGTTTGTTGTTACCAATGGTGAAAAGGGACCTCAAGCCGCTGATGTTCAAGTCGTAAAATAAAACTTTTACAAAATTTACTTGCACGCTCCCTTTTTAGGGAGCTTTTTATTTTAAATGGTTCTTAACATTTTTACTCTGTTTAAAAATTCAATTAAAATAATTTTTCGAATAATTTTTTCTTATTGTAATTGAAAGATTACCACTAATAGTATTACTTCAAAAAAAAAATTTATTAAGTTTGGTTTTCAATAATAACTTAAGAAACCGTACATGAAAATTAACACTAAAAATCTAACCTTATTTTATCTTATATACTTTCTTTGTTCGTTAAATTTTAGTTTTGCCCAAACCGTAAAATTTAAGATTATTCAAACCAGCGATGTTCACGGCGCTATTTTTCCTTATGATTTTACCGAAAATAAAAAGTCAAACAGCTCATTAGCACAAATTTTTTCTTATGTTGAAAACGAAAGAGCTGATACTTCTCAAAATGTATTACTTCTTGATAACGGTGATATTTTACAAGGCGATCCATCTGTTTATTATTATAATTTTGTAAAAACCGATACAAGCCATCTTCTTGCAAATGTAATGAATTTCATGAAATATGATGCCGGTTCAGTTGGTAATCATGATATTGAAACAGGACATGCCGTTTATGATAAATTTAATCATGAATTAAATTTTCCCTGGCTTGCGGCAAATGCAATAGATACAAAAACAAATGAACCATATTTTCAGCCCTATCAAATATTTGAAAGAAAAGGAATTAAAATTGCCGTACTTGGTATGATTACACCCGGTATTCCTAATTGGCTTCCGAAAAATATCTGGTCGGGAATTGAATTTGAAGATATGATAATAACTGCAAAAAAATGGATGCCGATAATAAAGAAAAAAGAAAAACCTGACATTATTATTGGATTATTTCATTCCGGTGTGGATTTTACTTATGATAATCAAACCGCAGAAACTCCAAGAAATGAAAATGCCGCAAAATTAGTCGCAGAGCAAGTCCCGGGTTTTGATATAGTTTTTTCCGGTCATGATCATCACGAATGGAACTTTAAAATCAAAAATATTGAGGGTGATTCGGTTTTAATTTTAGGACCCACATCAAGGTCAAATAATTTTACTGAAGCAAGTCTTGAATTGAATTTTAATAATTTGAATAAAAAATGGGAAAAGAAAATATTAGGATCAGTAATTAGCAGCTCCAATTTTGAAAGCAATACTACTTTTATAAATAAATTTTCTCATGAATTTAATTTGGTTAAAGACTTTGTTTCAAGAGAGATTGGAACTTTTACCAAAACCGTTTCCGCAAAAAATTCCGTTTTCGGCAATTCCGCATTTGTTGACTTAATTCACCAAATTCAGCTGGAATTGACAAACGCCGATATTTCGTTTACCGCTCCGCTATCTATTTACGCAAAAATAGATTCCGGAAAAGTCTATGTAAAAGATATGTTTGATCTCTACAGATACGAAAATCTTTTATACACAATGGAGTTAACCGGAAAAGAAATTAAAGAATATTTGGAATATTCTTACTCAATTTGGTTTAACACAATGAAAGATAAGGATGATGATCTTTTAATGTTTGAAAAGGATGAAAACGGAAAATTAATTTTTTCAAAAAGAAATAATACAGCCGAATTGAAAAATAGATATTATAATTTTGATTCAGCCGAAGGAATCGATTACATTGTTGATGTTTCCAAAAATCCCGGCGATAGAATAACAATAAAATCTTTTTCAAATGGCTCAGAATTTAGTTTGGACAAAAAATATAAAGTCGCGATAAATAGTTATCGTGGAAACGGCGGCGGCGGTCATTTAATAAAAGGAGCGGGAATTTCTCAGGATAAATTAACTGAAAGAGTTATAAATTCTACCGAAAAAGATTTAAGATACTATTTGATGCAATGGATTGAAAAACAAAAAGTCGTTGCTCCAACAGAAACAAAAAACTGGGAAGTAACGCCTATTGAATGGGTAAAATTGGCTAAGGAAAAAGATTATAAATTGCTTTTTGGAAAATATTAGAATTTCACAATTAGGAGAAATGAAGAATGGATTCAAAAGTGAAAGTTGTAAATAATAGTATTTGCGGCGGATTATGGTTTGTCGGCTGGCTTTTTACACTCGGTTTTCTTAACCTTACTTTTTGGAAAGGGGTTCTTGCTTTACTACTTTGGCCTTATTATTTGGGAGTTTATTTTGGAACACCGATTGAAGCAATAATTAAATAATTTTTTAGTTTTTTTTTGATACGCAAACCGCAAGTATAAACTTACGGTTTGTTTATGCTTTTGTTTTATTTATTCCATTTTTTAATTTGAACACTTCCGCCGCTGCACTTTAATGTAATTTTAGATCCGCCACCGTTAATATTATATGTTGCGTTTATCGTACCTTCTTCGCCGTCAGCATTTATTTTTGCAGCGGGAAAATCCGAGACCAAAATATTTTCTATTTCATCTTTTTCAAATTCGTCTGTTTCAATAAATACATCAATTACCGTTTTTGCAGAAGCCGGTATGCTTAATAGCATATTTCCTCCGGATGTACTTAAAAAAGAATTTGAATTTGCGTTGGGATCTAATTCGGCATTAACATGTCCGCCTTCCGTAGATGCTTCAATACTACCTGAAATATTTTCCAAATTTATATGTCCGCCCATTGTTTTAGCAATAACTTTTCCTGTGGCTCCCTGTAAATTTAAATGACCGCCATATGTTTCCATCTTAGCGGAGCCTGAAACTTTTTGAATTGAAATATGTCCGCCGTAAGTTAATAAATCAGCACTGCCGCCAACATTGCCTACATTAATATTTCCGCCATTGGTTATTGCTTTTAAATCAGATGCAACGTCACCAATATTTATATTTCCGCCGTTTGTTTCAATTTCTGATTTTCCCTTTTTAACATTTCCGAGTGAAATATTTCCGCCATTTGTGTGCAATTTAACATCCCCGTCAACATTTTCTCCATTAATATTTCCGCCGGATGTGTTTACTATTACGTTGCCATTAATATCATCAAAGTTAACGTTGCCGCCTTCGGTTTCAGCATTTAGTTTTCCGAAGATTGAATTAGTAAGATTAATATTCCCGCCGGTTGTTTGAAGTTTGTAATTAAATTTAGCAGGGGCATTTACTTTAACAGTAATATTATTATTCCAGCCTTCGTCCAATTCCAAATAAAATTTTATTGTGTTTCCTTTTTTTTCTGATATTATATTTTCTATTTCATATTTCTTTTGGGAAACAACTTCGATCTTTACTTCATTTTTATCCCAAGTTTTAATATCAATGTTTCCGGGATTAATATTCAAATCTAAATTTTCTCCATTACTTGCCGGAAATGTTTTAACTAAATTTTCCTTTGTTTGCGCAATTACGGTAATACCGAAAAACAATAGCATTAAAAATATTTTTGATTTTCTCTTTTTCATTTTACTTTTCTCCCAATAAAAATTTTGTTGTTCTCAGTTTCACAATCGAGTTTTCTTCGTTTAAAATTTTTTGTTCTAACTCGCTTTTCACTTTATTATCAATTAAATCTTTGTTTACATTCATGGTTAATAAAACATTTATGGCATCCATTCTGTTAGAAGCATTATCATCATTCTGCAAAGTATAAAGCAGCGCATCTCTAATTTCATCATCAAATTGAAAATTTATTAATGCCTGCAAAGCGATTTTTCTAACACCAGGGTTATTATCAAATTTTACGGTATTTATGAATACTTCCTTAATTTTTTTATCAGGTTTGAAATTTTTGGGCATAAAATCAATTAATGTATTTGCGGTTTTAATTTTGAAGCCCGGATTTTCGGTTTCACTAAACGTAATTGCCAATAACTTTTGGATAGTTTCATCGTTTAAATTTCCCTTATAAATTTTTGGATTATTTTCTCCAAGCCTAAAAACATATTCATCTGCATTAGAAAATGATTTAGGCAAACTTACATCGGTTATTTTAACTTCGCCGTTTTCTATTTTATCAAGATCAATTTCATTTTCCGTAAAGTAATTTTTGGGAGCGGTTTCTCTATTGAATAATAAGTAGCCAATTGTTAAACCGATCAATATCAGAATTATACTTCCAAACGCCAATGTATATTTTTGATCAAAATTTCCCGTATAAAAAAGTTTAAGTCCTGAAAAAAACGATTGTGGTTCCCGCAATTTTTCAATTTCATTGAATAATCTGTTTCGTACATTCTGCAGTTCTTGTGTATTTGGGAATGAAGTTTTTTCTCTTTTAATCAAAGAATTCATTTTATTTAATTGATTATATTCTTCCAAACATTCTGTACATTCCATAAAGTGATTTTCCAGATCAATTTTTTCCGGTTCACTTAATTCGTCAAGTATCCTCAATTCCAATAATTCTTTATATTTTTTATGATCCATTTTTTATGACCATTTAATTAGTATTGTAAAATAGGTTTTAATTTTACTTTCAATTTTCTTGAAGACGCAAACAAATAACTTTTAATTGTTCCTTCAGTACAATTCATAATTTCCGCAATTTCTTTAATTTTCATTTCTTGGTAATGTTTTAGCGTAAACGCCATTTTTAATTGTCTCGGCAATTTATTGATTTCATTTCTTATAAGATCATTTTGTTCATTATCAATTGTATATTGATCTATTCTTTCACCGCTGTCCAAATTCGATTCAAAATAAAATTTATTTTCTTCTTCATCGTCATATTTATTTATTGAATCATGATCATGAATTTTTTGTTTTCTTTTATATTCGATGCATACATTTACCGTAATTCTATAGAGCCAAGTCGAGAATTGACTACGCGACTGAAAATTTTTTAAACCTTTGTAAACCCTTAAAAAAACTTCTTGATAAATATCTTCTGAATCAGATTTACTGTTCCGATAACTGTATGCAATATTTAAAACATTTTGATCATACTTTAGAACAAGCTGCTTAAAAGCTTGTTTATCACCTTTTTGTGCTTTTAATACTAATTGGTTATCGTCTTGCATAAAATTTTAATTTTTCTAAATATTTAGACCGGATAATAGCAAAAAGGTTGTGATGATTAATGAATAATTTCTATTAATATTTTTTTTTACAAACGGCTTAACTTTTATATTTTATATTCGGCTCAGCCATCTTGATAAGAACAGATCACTTACGCAATAATTTTGCTCATCAATTTGAAAAACCATTTCATTTTCAACTAATCTTTTTAATGCAGATGCGGTAGAGCTCGCGCTTCCTAATTTGTATTTATTAATAAAATATGAACTCGTAATTTGTTTTACGGTATCTTCTTTCGCAATTGCTTTCAGCAAATTCCATTGATTTGAGGTTAATAAATTTTGATAATTATGAAAAACGGTTCTGTTTTCATTTAAGATATCATTTATGCTATTTTTTATTATTTCAAGTGTTATTGTTTTTTGGTCTAAAGAATATAATCTGTTGCAAATGAACTGTACATAATAAGTATGCTGCTTTGCCCAATTTAGAATATAATCAACTTCAAGTTCACTTATAATTTTTTGCGAATCAGCAAATTTTTTAACTATGAATTTCTTGTACACTTCTTTTTCAATATGATTTAAATGCAGCATTTCAGTGCTTTGATAAAATGGTCTGTTATGATCTTTGAACATTGAAATCAGCATATGTTTTTGACTTCCGGCAAATATGAAATTTACATTTTTCACATTTTGAATCTGTTTTCTAAGAAGTGATTCGACATTTTTTTCCGGATAATTTAAAATCTGCTGAAATTCATCAATTGCGACAACTACTTTAGATTTTTGTTCTTGAAGATAGTTAAATATTTGCGGAAGAGAATTTACGGCATCACTTTCCGTATTAATTTCCAAATTAATTTTCGGCTCACCGGTAAAGGAATCATAACTTATTGAAGGTCTTAAGTTTGCAAAGACTTTTCCAATATTTTGAATTATTTTGCTCGGTATAGTATCAAACTTTCCAAGAACCGACTTTGCAAATTCCTTAGTAAATTCCGCAATATCAGATGTATCTTGAATATCTAAATAAAATACGGAATAATCTTTTTTGACGGATAATTTTTGAAACACATGGTGAATCAATCCGGTTTTTCCCATACGCCTAAATGAAAACATGGTCAAATTTCTTTGATTTTTAACCGCATTTAAGATTTGAGTTGTTTCTTTTTCTCTATCACAAAAATATTCCGGCGATACATAACCCGAGGTAACAAATGGATTTCTCTTGTTCATAATTTCATTTTAATTAATTATGAATTTAATTACGTAAAATTATCTACAACAATCAAGTAATAAATATTACGAAATTTTCGTAACGAGAATTGTGTAAAATCTAATGATTTAATAATATTGATAACTACAAAAAATCACATACTCACCAAATACTGAAGCTTAATAAAATACTGCTGATCAGTATTTACAATTCCAAAATCTTGTTTGTAGTTTGTGTAGTTGCTTGTCGCGCCGGCATAAAATGTTGTAAAGGCTCCGATTTGATAACTGAACAGCGGATAAAACCTGAATGTTTTGTTAAATGAATTATATTGAAAAATTGTTCTTAAAAATGCTTCGGCTGTGAACTGATAAATTGCAACACCTCTGTAAATATTTCCGTCGTAAAATAATTTATCCGAATTTTTATCGGAAAGTCTCGCGCGATCATAATAAAAACTTATGTTTAAATTTGATGTAGGTTTTAAAGTTAAAGACGCGCCAAGATTATGTCCAACTCCAATTGTTGGATCATCCGATCTGTAAATAAATTTTCCTATTGAACCGTATGTGCTAATTGAAATTTCTTTTTCCGGCCGAGTGTTTAATTCAAAATAAGCACTTCTTACTTCTTTGAACATTTCATTTTTATACATCTCATTTTTCAACAAATTATATTGAGCATAAAAATATGTCTGCCCTTTCATGTTTAAGTTAATTGCCGGAGTAATATTATATTCTCTCAATATTCCATTATAACTATGCTGAATATGAGAAATCAAATTAATGTCAATTCTATCAAAAAATGAACTGTCCGGATAAATTCTGTAAGAATTATATAATTTTTGTTCTCTGAAAGCGCTAACGTTCAGTAATCCGTTGTAAGTCTGAAAAGTTGGATTTATATGGTTAGACTCAATATTGAAATAAAATGATTTTTCTGAACGAGAAAGAAAAAGGTGAACAACATTACCCGAATACTTCTCTCCATCTAATTTAGCGGTATATTTTGTTGTTCCGAAAATTCTTTCCGATTCTATGAATGATGAATCTGTTATTTCATTAGTTTGTGATAAATAAGCTTGTCCTTCAAATATCCAGTTACTCCAAAATTTAAAATTCCAGTCAATTCCGCCAACATAATTATGACCATCATTTAAATTTCGCGTAAGTATTTTTGCGCCAATAAAATCTTCATCACCAAAATCATATCTTAATCTGCCGATATTTGCAAAGGATTTTTTATTTGTTGAAACCGTGCTGCTTTCTTCTTCTCCCGGAACTACAAATACCGTATTTCTATCATAAGCTCCAAGATATAAATAAGAAAGTTTTCCACTTTTTCCTACAATTCTTGACGCAGCTAAAGGATTATTAATTGATCTTGAATAATAAATTGGCTGCTGTAATAATTCGTTACCGGTTAAGAAGAAAGGTCTTTTTTCTTCATAAAAAAGTGCAAAGGTTGTATTAACACTAATTTGATCGGCATCAGCTTCTATTTGACTAAAATCGGGATTTAAAACCGCCTCAAATGCTAAGTTGGAATTTGGGGAATATTTTATTCCGCCTCCAATTCTTCCTTCAATGGAATTATATTTAAATTCAGAACTTGGGTTATCATAATCGGAAATATTTCCGGTGTTTTGTCCAATTACATAAGGAAGTAATTCAACATAAGAACTTGATGTCAAATTTTTCAATCCTTTTAAAATGCCCGATTGCGTCATAAATCCCGGAATATTTTTATCTATTGGAACCCATGAATTTTGCGTTCTGCTTTCTCGCGGAATTGTTCTTACAGCATTAAATCCCCAAACCGGTTCTTCAACGTCATCGAATGAAAGACTACTGAATGGAATTGCCATTTCTGCGGTCCATCCGGAATCATTCTTTTCCGCAGCAGTATAATAAATCATATTAAAATTAATATCTTCATTATTAAATGTCGCAAGAAGATCGCCTTGAATTCCCAGCGGATTAACGGCAATTTCATAACCTTTTTGCGCGTCGCCATAAGTATCAATAATTAAAATAACATAATCATCTGAAAATATTTTATCTCTTTCGGATAAATTCGCCCTTATTTTTTCGGGGTGAGAATCATAACACTTAAATCCAAAATATAAATATTCATCGTCGTAAAGTGCTTTTACAATTGTCCTTTCTTTGGCAAGTTCATTATCCTTTGGAACAAATTCATAAGCTATTTCTATTGGTTCCGCTTTAAGCCAAAGCATGTTATCCATCTTGCCGTTTATTTTAATTGGTTTATCTATTTTGGTAATATTGAATTCGGGTTTTGCTTTGTCTGATTGAAGATTTGCAAATATCACCACATGAAATGTGGATAGCATTATAATAAGATAAATGGTTTTTAATATTTTCATGTGTTTAAATATTTTAGTAATTATTCGATATTTTATTCTGAATTAAAAAACTTTTGTAAAAACTACCATTAAAAATACTCGGTGAATCATGTTCCATTGTCATCTTTTTGTTATGAATTGTCAAAAGTTGTCACAAGATTATTCAATGATTCTTTTTTAGAATGTTCTAACTATATTTTATTTTCTTCATTTTAAGACGAATCATATTTCAAAAAGGTTACATTTAATTTTCAAATTCATATACTAAGCTTATAATTAAACAAAATTTCTGTTTACATAGTCATTACTTTTTATTTAACAATTAATTTCATTAAAATTATCACTCACTTTTAAAATCTTCTCAATGAATTTGTGGAAAAGCTTAAACGGCTTATCAAAAAATATTTGGCTTATTTGTGCCGTAACATTAATCAACAGATCCGGTACAATGGTTTTTCCGTTTCTTGCATTATATCTAACTCAAGAAATTGGAGTAACCCCCGGAAAAGCCGGATTAGTAATTACTTTTTATGGTATCGGCGCACTTATTACGTCACCTTTTGCCGGTAAGTTAAGTGATAAGCTAGGACCAATAACATTAATGAAGTTCTCTCTTTTTTCAACTGGACTGTTGTTTTTTGTTTATTCATTTTTTGATAATTATATAATCATAAGCGTAATCAGCGTAATTCTGGCAATATTTTCCGAATCTTTTCGTCCGGCGGGAATGGCTTTCATATCAAATGAAGTTACAGTGGAACAAAGAAAACCCGCTTATGCTTTGTATCGTTTGGCAATAAATTTAGGTATGAGCATTGGTCCGGTAATCGGCGGAATATTAAGCTCTATAGATTTTCATCTTTTGTTTTATGTTGACGGCTTAACATCAATAGCAGCGGGAGTGTTTTTAGTTTTTGCCAAATGGAACATCAAACCAAAAACTGTTGATTCAAATTTGGAAGAAAAAAATCTTACGATTAATTCTAAATTAGTAATTTGGCAGGACGGTAAATTTATGTATTTCTTGTTTGCTTCTTTACCTGTAGTAATGGTTTTCTTTCAGCATTTCAGTTCGATGCCGCTTTTTGTCGTTGATCAATTAGGTTTTTCAAGATCAACTTTCGGATTTTTGATTGCTGTAAATACCGTAATGATAATTATTGTTGAAGTTCCGTTAAACTCATTAATGAGCAAATGGGAAGATTGGAAAGGTTTAGCATTGGGTTCGGTTCTAACCGCCATTGGTTTTGGCGGTATGGCATTTACTACAGAAATTTGGGGATTAGTTATTACAATTATAATTTGGACGTTCGGCGAAATGATATTTTTTCCTTCTGCGGCTTCTTTTGCAACAGATATTTCGTCCGAAGAAAGACGCGGTGAATATATGGGTTATTATCAAATGATGCATAGTTTAGCTTTTATAATTGCGCCTTGGAGCGGTGCCAAAATTTACGAAGTTTGGGGTTCTCAAATATTATGGATTTTTACATTCTTTTCCGGTATCGCGTCAGCTTTGCTTTATATTAAATTGAAAAACTATAAAAAATCAGTTTAATAAATATTAATTCTTATAAATCATATTTTTCTTCTAATTCTTCAATGCTTATTTCATATCTGTCGTCGTCCGAATCTTCCAATTCTTCAATTAGTTTTTCAACGTTGTTTTTATTCGCATTTGTTGATTTGTAAATATTGATTAAGTAATTATTGATATCGCTGCCGTAAATTTCATTATTATAATTTTTAGATTTAATAAAATTTGTTTCTGCATCTGTTAAATTTTTCTCTTTATAATTTTGAATTCCATCAAAGAAACTGATAAAAGCCAATTGCGAATCATTTAATTTATTTTTATCAATTTCATTCTTTATATCTTGCGCTTTGATAAAATCGTCTTTTAAAATATATTCTCTATATTTCAGCAAGTTTTTGCTAAATACATAATTGGTAAATAATTTACCATAATAATTTTTAAAATCTTCATTTAAGCCATTTATAATTTTTCTTGATGATTCGGTATCGTTCAACATATAATAATTTACCGCTCTCATATATTTTGAATATTCATAAATCCATGGAAATATTTTATTCTCATCTTTGAACAAAGTTGTTAAAATTTCATTGGATTTTCCATATTCACCGGTTAAGTGAAAATATTGAGCTTTAACAATTTCATTAATGTTATTCGCATTGTCAGAATTAATTATTTTTCCAACAACATTTAACGTGTTTGCGTTCATTAGTTCATAACAATACCAATTTGTAAAGTGGGAATTATTAGGAAACTTCTTACACATTTTTTCCAATAATGGAAGCGCTGAAAATTTGTTATTTTCTAATCGTGAGTATAATTCTATAAGAATCATTGTTGCTTGCCACTTTGTTACAACACCATACTTATCAACTTTATGTAAATATTCCAATCCCGTTTTTCTATCTCCGGATAAACCAAGAACGCCTGTAATCAATTTTGTAACTCCGCTCAATCTATCGGCATAATAATACATCATTCCCAAAAGCAAATAAGCATCCGTATAATTTGGATCGGTTTCAATTATCTCTTCTAAAATATTCTTCCCATTTTTACCATTGCTGAAAGCTGACATCCATGATTTATTCACTCCGTAAAATCTGCCGAGCAATCCATATATACTTCCTAAATAAAACTTTTCATCAATAGATAACTTTTTATTTTCATACAGCGGAATAATTTTTTCACAATATTGTATCATTTTATTATTAAGAGATTCTTTTACTTTTTGACGTTCATTTACCGGTGCGTCATCTGTAGCCTTAATTATTTTTATTAACTCAAGATTAAGGTACAAATAATGATTTTTTATATCGTTTGAATTTACAAAAAGCTGTTTAAGTAATTTATCAGCTTCATCGAATTGATAATTTAATCCAAGCTCAATAATCTTTTTATCTGTTTCGGAAGGCTTTAAGCTTGCAAATAATAAAGACGAAATAAATAACAGAAAAATTAATATTAGTCGCATTTTTAATTCATTTTATTTTAAATAAGCTATTGAATAATAATACTAATATTTTAAAAAGAAGATTCAAGAAATATTTGGAATTGATTTTTTGTGCTTATAACTTCATTATGATCAAGTTTAGATTCAATAAAAATTATTCTGCTTTGTTTAAGATCCTCAGTATTAAAATCATCAGATTTAATAATTTTAAAATCAATATTCCAGCCTTCAAGACATGTAACTAAATTTTGCGATTCTGATTTAGTGCCGCCTTGATCTGTATAAATATTGATAAATTTTCCGTTAAAATTATCAATCCAAAATGTAAACTTTTCTGTATCCGCATACAAAGCATCAAATAAAATTACATTTTTAATTTTGTTTGTAAGTCCGCCGTTTAATAAAATATAGGCTATTATTCTATAGGCTCCGCTGTGACCGGATAAAGTAATTTTTCCGGTATTAATTTGAGTTTTAAAAATTTCTCCAAGTTTTACATTTACTTCATTTACCAAATCTGTAAATCGATTTTTCTCTTCGAGTTTTCCTCCAAAAGAATCGGGTGAATTTTTCGGTCCTTCAGGAAAAACAAACACAGCGTTTTTCTTACTGTTGTAAAACTGTTCAATCAAATTGAATTGAACCAAGGCGGAATCAATGTTATTATACCATCCATGAAAGTAAAATACATAATCAACAGAATCATTCGGTTTGAAATATTTTGGAATGAAAATTAAAACAGTAGAATCCTGATAATGTTCTTCGTTTGAATAGAATTTATTATTATATGTATGTCCATCCGCTCTTAATTTACTTGGGAAAGGCGAATTATTAAATTCAAATCTGCAAATTGAGCCGAATTTTGTTTGAACAGTGTTTTGTGGGTAAATTGTAAAATGAAAAACAAAAAGAATAAAAAATATAATTTTATTCATTATTTGCTGCTTAACGTTTTAAAGGCAATTGCAAAAAGTTGAATTTGTTTTAACATTGATCCTAAACCATTTTTTCGTGTTGGAGAAAGATGTTTATCGATTCCAATTTCATTCAAAAAATTCGGCGGTGATGAAAGAATATCTTCTGGGTTTTGGTTTGAATAAACTTTAATTAACAATGCAACTAAACCTTTAACTATCATCGCATCGCTATCACCGAATATTATCATTCTGTCGTCTTCAAGTTTTGCATGCATCCAAACTTGCGATTGACAGCCGGATATTTTGTTTTTATCAATTTTAATTTCCGGATCTAATTCACCAAGTTCTTTACCCATTTTTATAAGCAAAGAATATTTATCTTCCCATTCTGTAAATTCGGAAAATTCTTCAACCAATTTATTTTGTTCATTAATTACAGACATTTTAGATTCTCTTTATTCAATTCCTAAAGTTAACTAAGAAGTTAAATTAAATAAACTGGAAAAATATTTTTGTACGATTTGAAATTAATATTAAAAATCAATTATTGCCGTATTTTTTTATAATTTGCTCAACAACAAATGCTGCATCACGCCCAACTCCACCAACAAGTCCTGAGGTTAAACCAAATTGAAACAACATGCCTACAAAATATAATCCATTAATTTTATTCGAAATTCCTCTTTGAGCATCTGGCCATCCAGATTTATCAATTGCATCTAAGTTTAGCCAAGAAAAATCAGGTTTATAACCAGTTGACCATACAATTGATGAAACTGATATAACTTCACCATTTTGCAATTTTGGCAAACCATCTTGCACTCCAATTACTCGAGGAAGTGGTTTAACCCCGGCAGATTTTAATTCGTTAAAAGAAACTCTAATTAATGGTGCACCTTCTTTTAAGATTTTACCCTTAACTTTTTTTCCTATCGGTGTATTAGTAGTTAAAATATTACTTATAAACCACCAATAAGCTCCTCCCGCATAACGAAAAATTGGATCGGGAATGTGCGGAGTTGGTTTTCCAGAAATGAATGTTTCTCTGCTTTTTGAAAGTTCAATTGCTATTTCAACACCAGATGTACCTGCTCCAACAACAAGTGTTTTTCCATTTGGAAGTGATTGAGGGTTTTTATATTGAGAAGAATGAATTTGAAAAATATCCTTATTCAAGTTTTGAGTAAACTCTGGAATTTTTCCAATTTGATTTGTACCAGTTGCAATTACTAAATTTTTAGCTATTATCATCCCATTGGATGTAACTATCTCAAAATCATCTGTTATTTTACTAATTTCAAATATTTCTGTATTAAATTTGACCAAAAGTGAAAATTCTTTAACATATTTTTCCAAATAATCTGCCATTTCATCCTTGGTAGGAAAGCTATCTTTTGGCATTGAAAATTTTAAACCAGGAAGTCCATCATATTGTGAAGGTGTGAAAAGCTGTAAACTATCCCATCTTTTACGCCAAGAATCTCCTATTTTACTGCATTTATCAATAATAATAAAATCAATATTCTTTTTTGATAAATAATATCCTGTAGCTAAACCTGCTTGACCAGCACCAATAATGACAGTATTCCATTTATTTTTTTCAATGTTGTTTAACATGTTTTCATTCCTTCTATTTTCAAATTTTTAATTAATTATATAATTAAAGTTTGGGGTTTTGAAAAAGTAGAAGTTGAAAAATGAAATCCAACCTTTAATTTAAAGATTATATCATTTTACAATGATTTGTAAGAATGAGATTAGTCAATTTGACAATAAATTAATCATAAAACAAATAAAAAGATATAATATATTTTTATTGATATTTTATTTTCTATTGGAATGACGATTTTGAAGATTAGAAATAATTTCCGAAAATTCAACTTTTTGATCGGCCAGCATTACAAACAAATGAAAAAATAAATCTGAAACTTCGTTAATTAATTCCGCTTTGTCATTATTCTTTGCCGCAATAACCGTTTCAATTGCTTCTTCACCAACTTTCTGAATTATTCTGTTTGAGCCTTTCTGAAATAACTTTGTTGTATATGAATTTTCCGGCATTTTTACTTTTCGATCTTTGATAAGCTCAAATAAGTAACTTAAAAATTGAACGTTATTTTTATCTACATTGGAAAAACATGAATACGATCCGGTGTGGCAAGTAGGTCCTTCAGGTTTTGCGTAAATCAGCAATGTATCATTATCGCAATCGGAATTTATAGAAACTAAGTTTAAGTAATTTCCGGAAGTTTCACCCTTAAGCCAAAGCCTATTTTTTGTTCTGCTGAAGAAAACAACTTTTTGCTTTTCAATTGTATGGGTCAATGATTCCTTATTCATATATCCCAGCATTAAAACTTGATCGGTAGTTATATCAATAATAATCGCAGGAACTAATCCGTTTTGCTTTTCAAAATCAATTTTTTCAATGTCTATCATATTAACCTTTTAAATAAATGCAAATTAAAAATTACGCGAATAATATTTACAGTCTTACATTGACTTTGTTTTGGAATAGATATTTTTTTAATTCAATAATTTCCAATTCCTTATAATGAAACAAACTTGCGGCAAGACAAGCGTCGACATTTGCATATTTAAATGCTTCCAGAAAATGCTCTTTTGTTCCCGCGCCGCCGGACGCAATTATCGGGATAGTTAAATTTTCCGACAAATACTTGAGTAATTCAATATCATAACCGGATTTTGTGCCGTCTTTATTCATTGATGTAAGCAATATTTCTCCGGCTCCAAGTTCTTCAGCTTTTTTACACCAAGAAATTGTTTCTAATTCAGTTTCTTCGGTTCCGCCTTTAATGTAAACTTTGTGAATATCTCCAATTGTTCTTGAATCAATTGCCGCAACTATAGCTTGACTTCCAAAACTTTTTGAAGCGTCGGAAATTAAATTTGGATTTTTTACAATTGAAGAATTTAACGAAACTTTATCAGCTCCGGCGTTAAGTAATTTTTCAATATCTTCAATTTTAGAAATTCCTCCGCCAACCGTAAATGGAATTCTAATTACCTTTGATACTTCTTCAACCAATTCAGCTAATGTTTTTCTTCGTTCCAAAGTTGCGGTAATATCTAAAAATACCAATTCATCCGCGCCTTCTTCATAATATCTTTCAGCAAGTTCAACTGCTGAACCTGCTTCGCGTAAGTTTACGAAGTTTGTTCCCTTAACAACAATTCCGTCCTTTATATCTAAACAAGGAATAATTCTTTTACAAAGCAAGTTTTGCCAGCTCCTCTAAATTTATTTTATTTTCATAAATTGCTTTGCCAATTACAACGCCGCGCAATGGCAAATATTTTAATTGCAAAATTTCATGAATGCTGCTTACTCCGCCCGAAGCCGTTAATTTAATATTCGGATATTTTTCAGCTACGGATTTATATAAATTGTAGCTTGGTCCGGTCAGCATTCCGTCGACGGCAATATCGGTACAAAGAAAATTATCTATTTTTAATTTACTGCAGTATTCAATATGATCAAACAAATGTATATTAGAGTTTTCTGTCCAACCCTTTATTCTAATTTGATAATCTAAAACATCTGCCGCAATAATAATTTTAGATGGCTCAATTTTATCAAAAATTGATTCGAATTCATTTTTATTCGTAATTGATAATGATCCTATTATTATTCCCTCAACACCAATATTGTAAAGATCAATTACGTCATTTAACGATCTAATTCCACCGCCGAATTCAATTTTCAATTTAGTTGTTTTTTTAATTTCTTCAATTATTTTTATCGTCTCAATTTTTCCATCTTTTGAACCGGAAAGATCAACAACATGAAGCCATTCGAAACCAAATTCGTTATAAATTTTTGCCTGTTCAATTGGATCAATATTATAATTTACAACTGAATTATATTCTCCTTTGGAAAGTCTTACAACTTTTCCGTCAATAATATCGATTGCAGGTATAATTAACATAATTACTTTTCTTTCATTAAAATTACATCATGCTATATTAAAAATAGCAATGACAATAAATTGTTTTATTATTTTTTTACAACTATATAAAATTTAAAATCAGCATAATTCAACAAAATTTTTTAGAACTTGAAGTCCGACTTTCCCGGATTTTTCGGGATGAAATTGAACACCGTAAAAATTATGTTTATTAATTGCCGAACTAAAAATTATATCATAATTAGTGGAAGCTATTGTATATTCTGAAATTGGTACAAAATACGAATTGGCAAAATAAAAATTTTCGCCGCTTTTAACATCTGTAAAAAGTTTATTTGTAGTTTTATATTCAACCATGTTCCAACCCATATGAGGAACTTTTACTTTTGAGGAATCAAATTGCTTAACAACTAATTTAACAATATCCAAACATTTTGTGTTTCGTTCTTCTGAAAAAGTAGCCATTAATTGCATTCCAAGACAAATTCCCAAAAGCGGTTTGTTTGTTGATTTAATTGTTTCTACAATATTCATTTCATTTAATTTATTCATTGCAGAAGCAGCTTCGCCAACGCCGGGAAAAATAATTTTATCCGCAGCATTTATTTCATTACTTTTATTTGTGATTTTATATTCCGTTTTAAGATCATCCAATGCATTTGCGACGGATTTTAAATTACCGGCGCCATAATCAATTAATGCTATCATATAATACCTTTTGTTGAAGGAATTCTTCCTTTGTTTCTTTCATCAAGTCTGCATGCTTCATTTAGTGCTTTGGCAAATGATTTAAAAATCGCTTCAATTTTATGATGATCGTTTTGCCCTTTCACTTTAATAAAAATATTTGCTTTTAATCCGCTTGCCAACCCCCTGAAAAATTCTTCTGTTAATTCCGTGGGAAATTCTCCAACCAATTCTCTTTCAAATTTAGCTTTAAATTTCAAATAAAATCTCCCGCCTAAATCGATAACGCATAACGCAATCGATTCATCCATTGGGACATAAAATCCATATCGCTGAATTCCTTTTTTATCACCTAATGCTTTTAACAAAACCTCACCTAAAGTAATTCCGACATCTTCAACCGTATGATGTTCATCTACATGCAAATCGCCGTCAACGTGAATATCCAAATCAACGTTCGCGTGTTTGGCTATTTGCTCAAGCATATGATCAAAAAATCCTATTCCGGTATTGATGTTGGATTCACCGCTTCCGTCTAAATTTACAGATATTTTTATTTTAGTTTCCTTTGTTGATCTAATCGATTCAGCTTTGCGTTTAAGTTCATTTCCGTTCATAATATTTCTTTAAGCTTTTTAATAAATGTTTTATTTTCTTTTGGAGTTCCAATTGATACGCGAAGACAATCATCTAAATTTAATTGGTTGCTTCTATTTCTTATAATTACACCTTTTGCAGCTAACTTATTATAAATATCCGTCGCATTTTTAATTTTGAACAAAATAAAGTTTGCGTCGCTCGGGTATATTTTTTGAATTTGTTTAATACTTTTTAATTCACTTACGATTTTTTCTTTTTCCGAATTAAGTTTTTCAACAAATTGGGTTTTTCGTTTTACATTTTGCAATGAATTTAGAATAGCATTTGCGGTTAATTTATTTAGATTGTAAGGGGCTTTAATTTTAAATAATAATTTTGTTATAAACACATCGGCTATTGAATATCCGCATCTAATTCCCGCCAAACCCCAAGCTTTACTGAATGTTCGGGTAATTACTAAATTCGGATATTTCTTCAGTTCCTTTAAAAATGATTTCGTTTCGTTAAAATCAATATAAGCTTCGTCTATAACAACAATTCCATTAAAGTTATTTAATATTTGAATTACATTTTTTTTACTTAGAGAATTTGCCGTTGGGTTATTAGGCGAACATAAAAAAATCATTTTTGTATTTTTTTTAACCGCCGATAATGTAGAATTAACATCAACTTGAAAATTTTTGTTAAGCGGAACAGTAATTGTTTCAACCTCATTAATATCACAAGCAACTTGATACATTCCGTATGTCGGTTCAGGAATTATAACTGAATCTTTTTTAGGTTCACAAAAAATTCGTATTAACAAATCAATAATTTCATCGGAACCAACGCCAAAAAATAACTTATCCGGCGATACATTTAAATATTTTGATAATTTTTCCCTTAACTTATTTTGCGCCGGATCCGGATAACGATTTAATTGTAGATTGTAATCATCTTTTATTACACTGCCCAAACTATTTTCATTTGCGTCGAGTAATATTCCTTCTAAGAAAGAATCTCTCGCTGAAGTATATGGTTTTAATTTAAGAATATTTTTTCTAACTAATTTTTCAATCATTTTATTAACCTAATTTTAACCGCGTTTGCATGAGCTTGCAGCTTTTCAGTATTAGCTAATTCAATAACGGATTTAGAAATATTAAACAATCCTTCCTTACTTAATTGCTGAAAAGTTATTCCTTTCATAAATTGTTCTACTGAAACACCGCCTATTGATTTTGCATAACCGTAAGTAGGCAGTGAATGATTTGTTCCCGACGCATAATCCCCAACACTTTCGGGTGAATATTGTCCGACAAACACAGAGCCCGCATTTCGTATTTTTGATAATTTTGATTTAACATTTATAAAATTTAGAATTAGATGTTCAGGAGCGTAAGAATTACTAAACTCAATCGCGTCATCAATTTTATCAAAAACAATTATAAATGAATTATCCAAAGAACCTTTAACAAATTCCTTTCGTTCAAGATTTTCTGTTTGGACTTTTATTTCCTGCGCGACTTTTCTGCTTAAATGAATACTTGTTGTACACAATATAACTTGCGAATCATTTCCGTGTTCAGCTTGTGAGAGCAAATCCGAAGCTATAAATTTTGGATCGGCAGAATCATCAGCGATTACTAATAACTCACTTGGTCCGGCTATCATATCAATCGCGCAGCCATTTGGATCAATACTTACTAAAGCTTTTGCCGCTGCTACAAATTGATTTCCCGGTCCGAATATTTTATCAACTTTTGATATTTCCTCTGTTCCATAAGCCATTAAACCAATTGCTTGAGCTCCTCCGACTTTATAAATATCCTTGATACCCAATAATTTTGCCACATATAAAACTTCGGGAGTCATATTTTTTTTTGTAGGTGAGCACACAATTATTTTCTTACAACCGGCTATTTTCGCGGGAATTGCCAACATCATTAAAGTTGATGGTAAAATTGCCGTTCCGCCTGGAATGTATAATCCGACATTTTCAATAGCTTTAAATTCTCTTGAGCATTTTATTCCTCGCATTGTTTCAATGGAATAATTTTTTGGCAATTGTTCTTTGTGGAATTTAGTTATATTTTTTACCGCGACTCTAATTGCTTTTTTATAATCGTTTGTTACATTTTTTTCACTATTATTTATTTCATTTTCAGTTACTTTAATTTGATTACTTGAAAACCCATCAAATTTTTTTGCGTATTGAACAACACTTTTAATTCCGTTTTTCTTTATATCAGCTAAAATAGGCTGAACTATTTGATATGTTTTAGTCATATCAATTGACGGACGTTGTAGAATTGAACTTTTATTTTTTTTGCTAAGTTTGCTGAAAATTATTGTTTTCATTTTCAAAAATTGCTTCGTTCGTTGATTATTATATATTTAAGAAAACACCGATATATTTGAATTTAAATTTTTGTAAAAAGTAATCCCAAAACATTTATAGAATTATGTTTTCAATCGGTAATTATAAAATTCCGGAAGCTCCGGCATCTTTTAATTGTTCGTTAATTTCCCAAAACTTATCTTCCTTTATTACAGCATGTACAGCATAAAGTCCTTCATCCGAAAGCGGTAAAATTGTCGGGCTTTTTAACGAAGGAATTATTTGAATTATTTTATTCAAAGAATCTTTAGGCACATTCATCATTATATATTTTGAATTTCTCGCGTTCAGCGACGATTCAATTCTTACAAGAAGTTTGTTAAAAATATTATTGATTTCTATATCGTTTTCTAATTTTTTACTTTTGATTAAAACGGCTTGAGAATCCAAAACTTTGAAGGATTTTTTTAATTTGTTCAACTTCAATGTATTGCCGGTTGAAACCAAATCGCAAATATAATCCGCAACTCCAAGCGTAGGAGCAATTTCAACTGAGCCGCTGATTTGAATAACTTTTGCGCTAATTTTATTTTCTTTAAGGTAATTATTCAAAATATTGGGATATGAGGTTGCTATTGTTTTATTTTCAAGTTCAGATGTACTTTTTAAGTCTAATTTTTCCGGTATTCCCATTGACAAAGTACATTTACCAAAGCCGAGTTTTTTTACAAGTTCTACATTTAACCCTTTTTCAAGCAAAACATTTTCCCCGACAATTCCCACGTGAGCGACATTATCTTGAACATATTCCGGAATATCATCATCTCTTAGAAAAAGAATATCCAAGTTAAAATTTGAAGCGGTTACAAATAATCTGTCTTGAAAATTTTCAATATCAATGCCGCAGCTTTTTAAAAGCTGCATTGATTTTTCATGTAGTCTGCCTTTTTTTTGAACAGCTAATTTTAAATTTTCCGCCATAATTTCCTCTAATAACAAAAAACCCCAACTTCTGTCGGGGTTCTTTAATTAAATATTTTTCATTTTATTTAAATTTCACCGACACTAATTAAATTTAGGCAATGGTGATGATGAAATATTTTTGTTAAGTTCTTCATAATTGGCGTAAAAATAGTTATAATAAAATTAAAATCAACTTACTATCTTTAAGAAAAAAATATATAAATACATAAATGTAAATTTATTCATAAAAGTGTATTTATTAAAATTTACTTAAAAAATAAGGAAGCATGTTTCGCCATGTTGGCCAATCATGTTTAACGTCAAATCCCCATAAATCCAACCAATGCTGAATATTTTTTGAGTTAAGAATATTAGATAACCTGATTGAAGAACTTGGATCTTCGAACTCTCCTTGTCCGGATGCAATTATGATTCCCAAATTATTCCTCATTTGATTCAAATAATTTTCATCAAAAGAGTTGGGCAGAAAATCTATTGGCGAATTAAAATACACATGATCATCATAATAACCTTTTGCATAATATTTCAGATCATAAACACCGCTCATCGCAATAGTTCCTCTGAAAACCGATGGTGATCTAAAAAAAGTATTTGCGGCGTGATAAGCGCCAAGTGAAGCACCGGTTGTTATTATTGGTACAATGCTGCTACAATTATTATAAATAAAAGGCACAACTTCTTCAATTATGTATTGATTATATTGCCCGTGCCGTAATGATTTGTGAGGAGGATAAATAGAATTATTCAGCCATGATTCGTTATTGATGCTATTGATTGAAAAAACCTTAAATTTGCCTTCGTTAATAAACCACGAAATTGAATCAATTAATTGAAATCTTTCATATTCTAAAAAATCAGCTCCCGCAGTTGGAAACATTAACAATGGAGTTCCGTAATGACCGTAAACCGCAATTTCCATATCTTTAAACAAACTTGGACTATACCATTTATGGATTTCTCTTTTCATATACATTAGCCTTAATTAAACAAAAACAAATTTATTTTTTCCAAAATGAAAATTCAACTATTAAAAATAGTGTATAAAATTATTTCATTACTAAACTTTTCGAAATTTTATAAGTATATTTTCAAAAATAATTTCAATTTAAATGAGGTAGCAATGAAAATAAAAATACTTTTTACACTAATAATTATTTCTGTCAGTTTAGCTGGCTGCTTTACTTCAAGCATTAAAGGAAGCGGAAATTCTGTAACCGAGGAAAGAAAAATTGATTACGTTAGCAAAATTGAAGTTAACGGAAATTTTAATATCGAAATTACCAGCGGTGAAGTTTCATCATTAAAAATTGACGCGGAAGATAATATAATTCCAATAATTGAAACAAAAGTTGAAGATGAAAAATTAACTATTAAACTGAAAGAAAAAATTACCAATCTTCGCGAAATTAATATTAAAATTTCAGTACATGACCTTGTTGAATTAGATTCAGAAGGCAAAAGTTATATTAATGTTAAAGGATTAAACACAGATGAACTTGAACTTTCCGGCGATGGCGAAGGAGAAATTTCAATTGAAGGAAAAGCAGATTATTTAAAAGTTACTTTGGAAGGTGACGGTAAACTTTTAGCTAAAGATTTGCAGACCAAAAGTGCCACAGTAAATATTTACGGAGAAGCTAAAGCCGAAATAAACGCAAGAAAGTCACTGAAAGCAAAAGTAAAAGGTGAGGGCTCGATTGATTATTATGGAAACCCGGAAGATATTTCAATCGATACATCAAAAGGCGGTTCAGTAAACAAAAAGTAAATTTTAAATAACTATTGTCATTTCAATTTTGCGTATTTTCAAAGTTTGAAATGACATTTTTATTTTTAAAAGCATGAATAAATTTGAATTAGTATCTTCTTATAAACCATCTGGTGATCAGCCGGAAGCAATAAAGCAGTTGACCGAAGGAATTATTTCCGGAGAAAAACATCAAGTATTGCTTGGTGTTACCGGAAGTGGAAAAACTTACACAATTTCAAATGTTATTGCTAATATTAACAGACCGACATTAATTATTTCACACAATAAAACATTAGCCGCACAGTTATATTCCGAATTTAAGTCGTTCTTTCCCAACAATGCGGTTGAATTTTTTATTAGTTATTATGATTATTATCAGCCGGAAGCTTATGTAGTTAAACGCGATTTATATATTGAAAAGGATTTTTCCGTCAACGAAGAAATCGATCGTTTAAGATTGAAAGCCACAACTTCATTAATAGAAGGCAGAAATGATGTAATAATCATTGCAAGTGTAAGCTGCATTTATGGTATTGGCGCGCCTGACCAATATGCACAGCAAATTGTATTTTTGCGAAAAGGCGAAACAATTGAACGTAAGAAACTTTTACGCTCACTCATTGATATTTATTACACTAGAAATGATATAGAATTTACAAGAGGTACTTTTAGAGCAAGAGGAGATATTGTTGAAATTATACCTGCCTACCAATATGAAGAAGCAATAAGGATAGAATTTTGGGATGATGAAATTGAAAAGATTTCTTTGATTGACGCGATTACAGGTGATTTTATCAAAGAAGTTGATTCTGTTCCAATATATCCTGCTAAATACTTTGTCACCACAAAAAGTCAAGTTAACAGTGCAATTCTAACAATTGAAGATGAACTTAAAGAAAGACTAAAGTACTATTGGTCTGAAGAAAAATATCTTGAAGCTCAAAGAATTGAACAGCGAACACGTTATGATATTGAAATGATGAGAGAAATAGGATATTGTGCCGGAATTGAAAATTATTCGCGCCACATGGATGGAAGACCTCCGGGTTCACGACCGTCTTGTTTGTTTGATTATTTTCCCAAAGATTATCTCTTAATCATTGATGAATCTCACGTTACAATTCCTCAAATTAGGGGCATGTATTTGGGCGATAGATCAAGAAAAGAAACATTGGTTGAACATGGTTTCAGGCTCCCATCGGCATTGGACAACCGCCCTTTAAAATTTGAAGAATACGACAAACTGACCAATCAAATTGTTTATATAAGCGCAACGCCCGGAGATTATGAATTAATAAAAACCGGAGGGGCTTACGTTGAACAAATTATTCGACCAACAGGTTTGTTAGATCCCGAAATTGAAATTCGTCCAATAAAAGGTCAAATTGATGATCTAATTGGAGAGATTCGCTCAAGATCAAAGTCCGGTGAACGAGTGTTAGTTACAACACTTACAAAAAAAATGGCTGAAGATTTAACAGATTATTTGGATAAAATTAATATAAAAGTCCGTTATATTCACAGCGATATTGATGCTTTGGAAAGAGTAGAGATTATCAGAGATTTGAGAATAGGAGATTTTGACGTTTTAGTAGGTGTAAATTTACTTAGAGAAGGTTTGGATCTTCCCGAAGTTTCACTTGTTGCAATTATTGATGCCGATAAAGAAGGATTCTTAAGAAGTGAGCGCTCGTTAATGCAAACTGCCGGCAGAACTGCGAGAAATGTTAACGGAAAAGTAATTATGTATGCCGACGTTATAACTAACTCAATGGCAAAAACAATTAATGAGACAAACAGAAGAAGAAAACTTCAGCTTGAGTATAACAAAGAAAATAACATTACTCCCAAAACAATTTATAAAAGTCGTGAGGAAATTCTAAATTCAACCTCAATAGCGGAATTACGTAAAAAAGATAATGATAAAGACGCCGTTTTTACAAAAGTCGCCGAACCAGTTTTACGATACATGACCAATGAACAAAAAGAGGATTTGATTTCTCAACTTGAAGAGGAAATGATAAATGCGGCAAAAGATTTAGAATTTGAAAAAGCTGCTTCTTTGAGAGATGAAATTGAGAAATTAAGAAAAATGATAAAATAGAAAACTAAAACTGCAAATTATATTTCGTTAATAATTCATCCGCTAAATTCATATATGCCTCAGAAGCTCTGGATTTTGGCAACAATAAAATAAGTGGTTTTTTCCTAAAAGTAGCATTCAGCATATTTACATCTTTCGGTATAGAAATATTTAACATCATGCTCGGAAATCTTTTATACAATTCTGTTTTTATCTTAAACGCTGCTTTTATATTATTTTCGTAAGCTGTTAAAAATATGCCGTCAATTTTCAAATTATTATTATATAATGTTCTAACATAGTCAACTCTTCTTGTTAATGTCTTTATCGCATCCAAAGAATATTCATCTGTTCTAATGGGGGCAAGAACTGAATCCGATGCAATTAATGCTAGTGAAGTTGTACCAAATAAATAAGGAGGACAATCAAAAATTATGAAATCATAATTTTCTCTAATACTATTAATAATATTTCGCAGCAAATAATTATTTGCTAACAATCTATTTTGCCTTCCTTCTTCAATAGAATTTAATTTCATTTGAGGAATGCAAAAAAGTTTTTCCATTTCTGTAGGATGAATTACTTTATCAATAGTCTTTGAATAGCTGAAAACATCAAACACATCTCCAAAAATATTTTCTTCATTAAAACCTAAAGATAAAGAACAAGATGCTGTTGGATCAAGGTCAATTAAAAGAGTATTATAATCTCTTTTTGATAATGCAATAGCTAGATTTACAGCAGAAGTCGTTTTCCCAACACCCCCTTTTGGAAGAATGACAGAAATTACTTTACTCAAAAAATTTATCCCCTAAACCAAATAAGAATCTAATCAAATTACTTGTACAATTAGTATACTAAATTTTCGAATAAAATGTTATGACGCTAATCAATATTTATATTTCAAATAATGAAATAATTATTTCAAGGAATCAGATTAGTTAAAATCACACCTTAAGTATTTTTTACAAATTTTCTGCATAGCAGTATTTGCAGAATTAAAAGCCCATATTATTGAACCGCCTTTTTGTCCCGCGCTAAGATCTCCAATTAAAAATAAACCGGCAATATTTGTTTCATAACCTTCTTTTAGTATTGGGTCAGGTCCGTTAAACTCAATACCAATTGTTTTAAGAAAATTTTCCGGTGTGCTTCCGCCTAATGCATAAACTATGTAATCAAATTTTTCACTTCCAATTATTTCTTCGTTGAAATTTGCAACCGGTTTATTATCATCAGCAGTAATTGAATTTATATTTGAATTTAAAAGTAAGTTGACTCTTTTATTTTCAGCAAGAGTTAATAAACTTTGCTTATTAATGTCGTTCATACGTGAAAATTCGTTTTTCCTATAACTTAAATAAACCTCATTATTTTCAATTTCATCTGATAAAAATTGACAATATTCTGAAGCTGAATCACCGCCTCCAACAACTAATACTTTGGAATTTTTTATTTCAAAAGTTGTCAAATCAAAAAGCACTTTTTCTTTAAGTTCGACTGGAATTTTATACTCGGGTTTATTTGGTTTTCCTAAAATTCCCACGGCAATTGCAACTACTCTTGATTCGTAAATATTTTTATCTGTATAAATTTTAAATGACCCGTCACTTTCAATTTTATCTATTTTATATACTGATTCATTATAGTGCACATTTAATTCATTATCATTAATAGCCATATCCAAATATGATATAGTTTCATGTTTTGAAGAATCTGTTAAACACATTACGCCAGTGCAAACCGGAGTAAATCCTTTATAATTTGCCGTAACTAATTTTTTATCGGGATAATATTTCTTAATGGTAAATGAATGCTCGGCAGACTTTTCAATAATTAAAATTTTCTCTTTTGATACTCCGAAATTACGCGCTTCCGCACCAAGGCTAATTCCGCCAGGTCCAGCTCCGATAATAAGTATTTCAAACATTATGTTTCCTTTTTTCCAATATAAGATGAATGATTTATCTCAAAGATTCTATCAAAAATAGAATCATTTTTTAAGCATATAATTTTAAAATTATTATTTAGAGGTTTGTTTTTAAACTCGATATATTACAGTAACTTTCTTGCTGATTTAATTTTTCATATAAGTGGTCGAAAATTACACATTTAATTAATAAACACATGCGACATTTGATAATTATTTTATGAAAAAACAACATTCAATCATTACTTTTTACATTTTATTGTTTACAATAAATATTTCTGGTCAATATGATTCACTTTATCACAACGAAATTTGGAGAAATTATTTAGTTCATCTGCCCGCAAATTATGATCAAAATGCAAATATAAAATATCCGTTAGTTTTAGTTCTCCATGGCGGTTTTGGAAATGCATATAATATTGAAGAACAATCTCAATTCAGCAGCAAATCCGATACGGCAAAAGTACCATTTATAGTTGTTTATCCGGAAGGTGTTAAAAGTCCATTAAATATTTCAACTTGGAATGCTGGCGGTTGCTGCGGTTATGCGGCAAGTTCAAATGTAGACGACGTTGGGTTTATCTCGGCATTATTAGATACAATTGAGCAAAAATATTTGATTGATGTAAACAGAATTTATGCAAGCGGGATGTCAAATGGCGGAATGATGACTTATCGATTGGCTGCCGAGCTAAACTATAGATTTGCCGCTGTGGCACCTGTTGCTTCCGTAATGGTTAATGAAAATAAATTCGAACCGAATAATGCAATCCCGATTATTCATTTTCATTCATTTTTAGATAATAATGTTCCAATTGATGGCGGTCTAGGCGATGGATTCGCAAACTATACTTATCCTCCTCTGGATTCAATTTTAAATATTTGGGCAAATTTAAATTCGTGCTCAATTTTTGACACTGTTTTTAATGATAACGAAAAATATCTGCATGAAACATGGACGAATTGCAGAGATAAAAATAATATAGTATTATATGTAACTTATGACGGCGGACATTCTTGGCCGGGCGGGACAGTTCCGCGAATCGGCGGTGATCAGGTTTCTAAACAAATAAATGCGACAGATTTAATTTGGGATTTTTTTCAGCAGCATTCGAGAGAAAATACAACCAAAACAAATTTTTCTGAAACGTTAATTTCGGAATTTGAACTTTATCAAAATTATCCGAACCCTTTTAATCCGGTTACAAATATTGAGTACAAAATTCCCTATCTTAAAAACCGTAGATATAATTCAAATTCAATACGAATTATAGTTTATGACATTTTAGGAAATGAGGTTCAAACATTAGTCAATGAAACTAGTGAACCTCAAAAATACAAAATTCAATTCGATGCTTCAAACCTTGCAAGCGGAATTTATTTTTACCGATTATATTTCAACAATTTAACTAAAACAAAAGTAATGACAGTTATAAAGTAGAGATTTGAAGAATCAAATCTCTACTAAATAATTTTAATAAAGATCCGCAATTGATAAATATCTTTCACCCGTGTCGTAATTGAAACCCAATATTGTACTTCCATTCGGAATTTCGGGTAATTTTTTATTTATCGCGGCTAAAGTAGCGCCGGAAGAAATTCCGCCGAATAAACCTTCAAATTTTGCCGCTTTTTGCGCAAATAAAAAGGCTTCTTCTTTTTCTACTTGAATTACACCGTCTAACAAATTTGTATATAAATTTTTTGGAATGAAACCTGCTCCGATTCCTTGTATTGGATGAGGTCCTGGCTTTCCGCCGCTTATTACCGGAGATAATACAGGCTCAACGGCAAGAACTTTCAGATTAGGAAATTTACTTTTCAATGCTTTCGCAACTCCCGAAATGTGTCCTCCGGTTCCAACTCCTGTAATTAAATAATCAATTCCTTCGGGAAAATCATTAAATATTTCAGCGGCAGTAGTTTTAAAATGAATATCCACATTTGAAGGATTTTCAAACTGCTGCGGAATCCATGCATTTGAATTTGAGCTGACAATTTCTTTTGCTTTTTCAATTGCACCGTTCATTCCTTTTTCTTTTGGAGTAAGCTCAAATTTGGCACCATACGCGGACATTATTTTTCGTCTTTCAATACTCATTGATTCAGGCATTACCAAAATTAATTCATAACCTTTTACTGCAGCTACCATCGCCAAACCAATGCCGGTATTGCCTGAAGTCGGTTCAACAATAACACTTCCTTTTTTTAAGATTCCTTTTTGTTCGGCGTCTTCAATCATTGCTAATGCAATTCTATCTTTTATGCTACCGCCTGGATTAGCTCTTTCAAGCTTTATCCAAACATTTGTTTTGTCTCCAAATAATTTATTTATTTTCAAATGTGGAGTGTTGCCAATTGTTTGTAAAATATTATTGACTTTCATTTTTATTCCTTTCGTTTTTTGTATTAAATAATAAACTCCAAAGGTTCCGGTTCGTTTGATTTTCTTAGACGAATTTCACTTTTATGATAAACTATTGAATTTTCAGGAACACTTTCCGTGAGCCAAGCGTTTCCTCCAATAATGCTGTTCTTTCCAATTACTGTATTACCTCCAAGAATTACCGCCTGAGCATAAATTATTACATTATCACAAATTGTTGGATGTCTTTTTGTCTGCGCTAATTTTTTATCAACGCTTAATGCGCCTAAAGTAACACCTTGATAAATTTTAACATTATTCCCTATTTTACAGGTTTCACCAATTACTATTCCAGTACCATGATCAATAAAAAAAGAATGTCCGATTTTTGCTCCCGGGTGAATATCGATTCCGGTTTCTTGGTGTGCATATTCCGTTAAAATTCGTGGCAGTATTGGTACATTTAAATCAAACAAAACATGAGCGAATCTAAAAATCGCAATTGCCTTAAAACCCGGATATGCTAATATTACTTCGTCAACACTATGCGCGGCAGGATCGCCTTCGTATATTGCTTGTGCGTCATTCCAAAGTTCGGAATTTATATTTTCAATTTTACCAAAGAAATCATTGCTTATTTTGTCAATTGTTTTATCTTCGTTATTGTTCAAAAGTTTAAGTAGGAATTTTAAATTTCGTTTCAGCAAAATTAATTTACTCTTTATATCTTCTTCCGAATAATAAATATCCGCAGTTAAATGCGGGAACAGCAATTGCATTAGATCATTTATAAATTTCTGTGCTTCAGCTTTTATTGGCTTAATGAATTTATGATCTTTTCTTACTTCAATTAAAGTTTTAGATAAATTATTTAAATTAGTTTCCATTAACAGACAGCCTCCAATTATTCAAATGAATAATTATTTGGATTAAAAAATTATTTTAAAATTTTTAGAATGTGTATTTTGAGCATCAACAGATGCAGGTGGAATGGTATCCGAGAGCTAAATTTGTATTTTTGCTAAAAGGTAATATATGATTTGATTTTTTCATTACCGAATTATATATAATAAAATACTCGATGTCAACTTATAAAATTTTATTAATGTAAAGAATAAAAAACGAGTAAAATTAATTTCCGATATAATTTATATTCCCGTTTTTTTTGAGTAATACAAATAGTAAATCGCGGATAAAATCCGCGATATCCATTTAAATTAGCTTTGTTAATTTTTCAATGTTTGAATTTACATCATTGCCTAAATTAATTGTAATTACTTTTCTATTATTATTTAACAATGCTTGACGGTCCCCCATCAATTGTGCGTCAATTAATATTCCAAATGAAAATTCAGATTCTTTTTGGCCAATTTCTTTTGGAATTTTTTCCTCATCTTTTCGATCGGATAAAAATTGAATGAAAATTCCGTTTCCACCGTCGCCCTTATGCAATTGTCCAGTTGAATGTAAAAATCTAGGTCCATAACCAATTGTTACGGCAGCTTTGTATTTTTTCTGAATTTTAGTTCTTAGTATTTGAATAAGATTTGTTGTTTCATCATTAGGAGTAATATAAGCTTGTATTGAAACGTAATTATATTTTTCTGTATTTAAATTTTGCAAAAATTCATTCAGTGCATTTTCCAAGTTATTTGTGCCAACATTACCGCTTAATTTAATTCCGTTTTCATCAATTGAATAATTTAGTTTCGGCAGTTCTCCTTTTTCTACAAAATTACTAATCATTGCTTTTGCCTCAATTTTGGCTGATTCAACGTTAGGCTGATCAAATGGCTGAATTCCCAAGATCCATCCGGAAACAGCTGTAGCGAATTCCCATCTGAAAAATTCCCCGCCGAGGTCATATTCATCATTTAAAATAATTTCTATTATTGGGTGACCTGCACTTTTTAGCGCTTCAATTTTACCGGAACTTGAATTTTCACCGACAAAATGCGTGTAAACAAAAACTCGGTCATCGCTGTAATACTCTGGTGATTCTAAACTTTCAGATTCAACCGGAAGAATTCCTACTCCGTTTTTTCCAGTACTTTCGGCAACTAATTGCTCTACCCATGTTCCAAATGAATTTATTTTATTTGAATAGACAAATGTTAATTTATCTCTTCCGAGTTTTGCAAGTTTACCGATTATAACACCAATTTCCGCACTAATATTCTTCTCTTTCTTACAATCTTCCGCTACAAATTTTGCATTTGATAACAATTTATTTAAGTCAATTCCAATTAACGCGGCAGGGACAGTTCCAAAAAATGAAAGTACCGAATATCTTCCGCCAATATTTGGGTTGTTTACAAATATTTTTCTGAAATTTAATTGCTGAGCCATTTTTTCCAAACCGCTGCCGGGATCGGTAATTGCGATAAAATGTTTTTTAACTTTGTCTTCACCTAGTTTGTTCTGGCAGAATGTGAAAAAGTATTTGAAGAAAGAAAGTGTTTCAATTGTACCGCCGGATTTTGTAGAAACAATATACAATGTTTTTTCAGGATCAAGATCATTTGTAAAATTCTTAACTGCAGTTGGATCAGTGCTATCCAAAACTTTCATTTCAAGATAACCTTGCTTTTTTCCGAAAGAAAATGAAAAAACTTCCGGAGCTAAACTTGAGCCGCCCATTCCCAACAATAATGCATTAGTAAACCCTTCTAACTTAATTTCACTAACAAACGAATTTATTTCATTAATGTGCGATAAAGTTTCATCTGCACTGAATAACCAATCTAATCTGTTAGTTACTTCTTGCGGTGAATTTGACCATACCGTAAAATCTTTTTCCCAAATTCTTGTTACAATTTTTTTCTCTATCAGTTCATTTATCGAATTATTTATTTCATTCTCATACTTGCCGAGGATAATTTTTACAGTTGGTTTTTCCATTATTTTCTCATTTTATTTTTTTGTTTATCTAAAAATATAAAAACAATATTACAATTGACGGACTGAATCAGTTGAAATTCATGTTTTTCAAATATTGTTAAACCGCCAAATATTGTTTATTAAAAATCCGCTTATTATTTTTTAAGTATGAGAGCATTTGCAATAATTATAATTTTATTATTTCTGCTTATATCATGCGATAAGGGATTGTCGCCCGAGCTGGCTGAAACAAAAGCCGGTTTTAGCGGAACTGTTACTTTTATTGGCAATTGGAATTCCGAAGCTAAACAAACGTATGTAGTCGCCTTCAAAAATCCGCTTTTGTCCATAGATGATTTCAGTATTTTCAATTTGAAATTCGTAAGTGAGCTGATTCCTTTCGGTTCAAGCACATACGGTTATTCCACAAATGATGCCGGCGCTGTTTTATCCAATATTGATTCCGGTGATTATTCATATGTCGCGGTAGCGCAAACTATTAGGGATACTTTATCATTAGCCAGAAAAGATTGGATTGTTGCCGGAATTTATACTTTGGAAAATAATTTAACTCAGCCCGGAATTTTAAACATTCCTCAAGGAACTTTTGTAGAAAATATAAATATTGTTTGTGATTTTAATAATCCTCCGCCTCAGCCGCCGAGCGAAATAAACAATTTACTCAAATCCTTTTTTGAGATGAAAAAAATAAAATGATTAAAATATTTTACACATTATTTATATCGCTGTTATTTAGTTGCAGTATGTTTGCGCAATCCGGAAATATTGTCGGAAAGGTTACCGATAATTCCAATAATCCTTTAATGGGTGTAAATGTAATAATTGAAGGGACCTTAATTGGCGCGGCTAGCGACGACAAAGGCAATTTTCACTTTTCAAAAGTTAAAAACGGAAATTATTTTATTTCGGCCAGCATTATTGGTTTTACAAAATTCAAATCGGAATTAATTGAAGTTAAAGACAATACAACAAACATTACTATTATACTCAAACCAACAAGTTATCAATTCGATCAGTTGACTATTTCAGCAAATAAATATGATCAAGATCTGCGAGAAATTTCTTCCAGCAGTTATGTATTAGATACAAAAACATTTTCAGAAAAAAATTATCAAAAAGTTGATGATGCTTTCCGGTTTGTTCCCGGAATAACAATGACACAAGATCAAATAAGCATAAGAGGTTCAAGCGGTTACAGCAGAGGAGCCGGAACAAGAGTGCTTGTTGCTATTGACGAAATTCCGATATATACGCCTGATACCGGCGAAATAATTTGGGAATTAATTCCTTTAAATGATATTGACCGCATAGAAATTCTTAAAGGAGCTTCAAGTTCATTATATGGTTCTTCCGCAATAGGCGGTATAATTAATATTATCACTAATAAAATTACTTCAAACCCGTTAACCTTAGTAAAACTGCACGGCGGATTTTATTCTTCTCCTAAATATGATGAATGGAAATGGACAAATAAAACACTGAGCTTTAATAAGCAATCTGTTTCGCATTCAAGATCACTTGGCAACTTAAATCTATCTGCTTCATTATCAAGATATGAAGATTTAAGTTATCGCAAAAATGACGATCAAATAAGATATTCAGCATTTCTAAAAGCCGATTATAATTTTTCTGTCAACACTACACTTTCATTTTGGGGAACAGGCTATACACGAGAAAAAAGTACATTTATTTATTGGAAGGATATTAGTGATCCTTTAGTTCCTCCCGATGCCGATTTGGGACAATCGATAAAATCTGACAGAACAATTTTAGGATTTAAGTTCAATCATATTTTTAATGATGAACTTTCACTCAGCTATATTCCAAGCGCTTATATTAGTTATTGGACCGATCAATCCGAAAGCAGTAATAGATCGACCAGCAAATTATTTAGAAATGAGATAAAAATTAATTATAAATATTCGGCAAATGTTAATTTAATTTCCGGTTTTGAATATCAATATAATAAAGTCGGTTCAACAATTTTCGGTAACAGAAAATCCGACGGAATCGGAATTTACTCTCAGCTGGATTTAAAATATTTAAATAACTTGAATATATCGGCGGGTTTACGTTTTGATAATTCCAAACTTGAAGATCTAAAAAGTGAAAATTCCATTTCGCCGAAACTTGGAATAAATTATAAAGTTGGAGAAGATACCTATTTAAGAACTTCAGTCGGTAAAGGATTTAGAACACCTTCACTTGCGGAAGCATTTACTTCAACAACCACAAGCGGAGTTACGGTTAAGCCAAATCCTACTTTAAAAGCAGAAACAAGTTTATCAGCCGAAGTCGGTATGAATACAAATATTTTCCAAAAAGTAAATTTTGACTTTGCCGTTTACAATAATGAATATTATGATATGATCGAACCTTCATTTGATGCCGTAGGTGACATTATTTTCATGAATTTGACACGAGCGAGAATTCAAGGAGTTGAAACAAATATTACAACGCCGATGATTATTGATAATTTAATGATAAATATCGGTTATAACTTTTTATGGGCAAAAGATCTAAAAACAAATTCATATTTAAAGTACCGTCCAAAAAATTCTTTAATTATTGGATTTAATTACAAAAGCGAAATGTTTTTTGGCGGATTTGACTTTAGATATTCAAGTCGTGTTGAAAATATTGATAACGAATTCGTAGAATTAGGCTTAATTCCAAATGGCGATAAACGAGTTGATATATTTGTCACTGACGCAAGAGTTGGAATAAATCTTTTTTCATTAAATATACCTGGGAAAATCTCATTAACTGCGGCAAATATATTTAATTATTATTATGTGGAGCTAATAGGAAATTTAGCTCCACTTAGAAATTTCTCTTTAAGTACGGAAATTATTTTCTAATTATTTATTGTTTTGTAAATTCCAAATTTGCGTCAATTTCTACGCCTTGGTAAGGTACTGTTGATTCAATAGTAACAACATTTCCATCAATTGTATATGGAGATGATTCCGGTTCTTCGCCGTCTATTGTAATTGTTAAAGTTCCGTCATTTGTTCCCCAAGTTCCGGTATCTATTGTTGTTGAATCTGAAGTTACCGTTGTTGACTCAAAAGTGAGATCGTCTTTAAAATTTGCTGTTACATTATAACCGGCTTGTTCCGGAGTTAATTCAATATCTGTAGTACCGAATTTTGCTATTATCTTAGTTAAATCCCATGTTCCTACTAAAGCAGGATCTAAAATCAATTTAGGCTCTGTGGTTTTATCTTCACTGCACGAGCTAATTAATACAGCGAAAAGTATTACTGAAATATATATAAAATCAATTTTCTTCATTTTTCCCCTTTCAAGAATATAAATTTGTTACGTAAGATAAAAAAATATAAAAAGAAATTTTTCAAAAAAATTATATGAATAATAAAATATTTACAGTAAATAAAATATTTTTCATAAAATATTGTAATTTTATTAACAACAAAAAATGGATAAGTAATTGAAAATATTATTTATAGGCGGAACCGGAAACATTAGTACCGAAGTCAGTAAATTATGCATTGAAAAAAATTATGAGCTTTATTTGCTGAACCGGGGTAAAAGAAATATTAAAATTTCCGGTGCAAAAGAAATTATTTGTGATATTTCCAATTATGATAATTGTTCAATTGCTTTGGATAAACATAATTGGGATGTAGTTGTTAATTGGATTGCGTTTACAAAAAATGACATTGATAGAGATTTAAAATTATTTACCGGAAAAACAAAGCAATACATTTTTATCAGCTCAGCTTCAGCATATCAAAAACCGCCAAGTTCACCAATTATAACCGAATCAACACCTTTAGAAAATCCTTTCTGGCAATATTCGAGAGACAAAATAGAATGTGAAAAAACTTTAATGATAGAATTTCAATCAAAACAGTTTCCCGTAACAATTGTAAGGCCTTCACTTACATATGATACAGTTATTCCGGTTCCAATTGGCGGATGGAATGAATACACCGTTGTTGACAGAATTAAAACGGGAAGAAAAATTATCGTGCATGGCGATGGAACATCGCTATGGACAATTACGCACGCAAAAGATTTTGCCAAAGGTTTTATTGGTTTAATAGGAAACATAAAAGCCATTGGAGAATCGTTTCACATTACTAGTGATGAAATTTTGACATGGAATCAAATTTATGAAGCAATTGCCGAAGCAATAAATAATGAACCAAATATAATTCATATTCCATCGGATTTTATTGGTAAATATGATGAACACTTGAAATGCAGTTTGTTAGGTGATAAATCTTATAGCGTAATTTTTGATAACACGAAAATAAAAAAATTTGTTCCGGATTTTAAAGCTACAATTCCGTTTAAAATTGGAATTAAGGAAACAATAAATTGGTTTGAAGCAAAACAAGAAAGAAAAATCATTAAACAAGAAAGTAATAATTTAATTGATAAAATTATTAATGATTACGAAGAAATTTTTTTGCGATAATTTCACAATATATAATTGGAGTTGCCATGTAACAAATTAAAAAGTTCGATATTGGTTCCGTTGCACTTATTTCATTTATACTTTACCTAATACTTACTTTTATAATTCTTCTTCCAATTGGATTGATTCTTTCTTTTGTATCTAATTTTATTCCAAATAGCGATGAATTAGAAAATGTTAATAAAAATGAAGGGTTGATTTAAGCTAATCTTAGTTGTAAATAAAATTAGTTCATTTTAAAACTCTATCTATATAAATTTTATTTTTAGTTTTGAAAAAGACGCCTTCTGAGTTTACTGCAACATCCCAAATCTAATCATTTTGTTGATATTGATTTCCGAATTATGTTAAGAATAACGGAATAAAATTAGTATTAAATTTAGTAAATAACGTTTCTTAATAATCATTTAATTCTCAAGTTCTAAAATTTGATCGGAAGTTTTAAGTAATTGTTTTTTTGTAGAAAAAATTAAGATGTCACCTCAAAGTAAAATGACATCTTAATTAAGTAATAACTTTGTTATCCCAAAATTATTTTAATGGTTTAAGAGTTATATCACGGAAATATTTTGTTCCGATATAAGTTCTCATATCAAACCGCATATCTGTCATTTCACGCATTTTTTCTTGATCAGTAGTTTTATAATGCATTTCACTTATTTTATCCATTTTATCCTCGTCGGCTTGGTTATAATCTAGTGCAACACCAAAATTCTTGTACAATGCGGCAAATGCAATATCCCAATCTTCAGGACTTGATGGTGTATTTAGAAGAATATAATATCCTTCAAGTAATCCTTGCTTTTTTGCTTCTTCCTGAACTGGTAAAAAGTGAGTGCGAAGATACTTCATGTAGTTATCAAACTGTCCAGGTTTTGTTCTATAAAAACTTACCACACGTACATTGCCCTCTGTATAATGCTCTTGTCCGAATAAGCTTACAGAAAATAGAACCATGATTAACGATAGTAGAGTTAAGATATTTATTTTTTTCATTTTTTCCTCTTTATGAAATATTTATTTATTTACGATTGAGAATTTTTAACAAAATTTATTTCGTCATTATTGTGTTTTAGATGTTCTTCCGCCATGATCACCAATTAAAAACCATTTACCGTCTTTTTTCATCAAGATATCTGTCCATTTTCCTGCTGTCTGCTCTTCTTTTCCGATCTGATTATTTTTTTCTATTTGTGAATAAAAATAGTTAGCAAACGCAAAATCACCTTTAACCCAAATAGTTACCGGTGTCAAAGTATATAGTAATGTAGTATTATTTTTAAATTCATTTGTTATCCATTTTGAGGTATTAGATTTATTTTGGGGAACAACAGTTTGATAGCTCCACCCTATATAACTTTCATCAAAATATGACATAAATCCTTGTACATCTCCTTTTGAAGAAACTTCCCAATATTTTTCTATTCCAGCCCAAACTTCCTTCTGTTCACTACTCCATTGCTGAGCAAATAAGTTTGAGGTGAAAATTGAAAATGTTAAAGCGATTAATAAAATTATCTTTGATCTGTTTTTCATGTAACTAACTCCTATTTTCTTGTTATTAATTATTCTTATTTATTAAATACTACTTCTCTATAAATTTCATCTGAATGCTTTCCGGTAAAATATTTATCATATGCTTTATTAAATTTTTCTCGGTCTTCCTTAGTTTTCCAAACCTCTTTAAATAGTTCATCTAATTTCTGCATTGCTTTGGGGATATCTTCCCAAGATTTTATTTCTGTTATTTCTATGATGTCTCTGTTATTATCACCCCACCAATGTCTTACAGTTTTGTGACTAACTACATATGGATTTTTATCCCAAACCTTTATTTGAAATTGATGAGTAAGTGAATCAAATTCAGCGGCGCTTCCATCTTCGGGGAAAGCTGCTTCAAGATTTTGAATTATAAAAGCATTACCCGTTTGCTGGGCAAATGTTGATTTACTCGAAATTGAAATAAGTAAAAAAAGTGTGATTGTAAGAATGTATTTCATAGAATGATCTCCTTTATTATATTGTTGATTTTTACAAAGTTTGTTGAAAGTTTAAATCTAATCTTTAAGTTTAATTGATCCGTTAGCTATTTCAATTTTTCCATCACTATTGTATAGAAAAGCGTGTGTATCACCTTGGTAGAAATCTGCAAACATAACAACTAGCGTATTATCAACTTCTACCCAGGACTTTAATATTGTTTTATTATCAATGTGAATTGTTTTGGTTTTTTCATTATTTATTTTTTTACTTTTAGAATCCTTCCAAGAAAGTGTTGAATCAGTTGTGATAATTATTTCAACGGTAAATAGATCATATTCAAAAACCATTTCTTTGCCAATTATATTTTGATATGTCAAACTCAATTCTTTGTTTTCTAACTTTTCAATTGAGTTATTTTTTTCTGCTAATGCATCATAATATTCCCATTCAAACTCAGTATTTTGTTTAAAGAAAGGTTTTCCAAACATTAGAGTTTCAGCTAATTTTCTTTCATCGGTTTGTGCAGATAAAGTGGAAAATATAGCGGTTATTATAAATATTATAAACAGAGTTGAATTAACGGATTTCATTAATATTCCTTTCATATTATTTCTGAATATTTATTTAAAAATTTTAATTACCGCTTAACCACTGTTCAAAACTTTTATTTGTTTCACCAAAAGAATAACTCCAATCAGGCAGAAGTCTTAAACCGGTATTACTTTTCCAAATAAAATTTACGGCGTCATTAATGTCTTCAGTATTAATAATTTTGATTAAAAACATTTCGAATTCAGATAGGTTTTCATTTTTCATTTCGCAATTAATATTCTGAGCAACTAAAGTATTTTGAATTATCTCAGCTTGTCTTAAATCATAAGTCGCCCAAACAATTCCATTATTTCCGTTTAGATAATCTTTTTCATTATATGAGATAGCAAGTTCTATTTTACTGCCAAAAGGTAAAATTGGCGGATTTTCATTACTAATTGTTCTCCATTCAATTGATTTTTGAGAATCAATTTTAATTTTTCCGAGATTGCTATAAATTCCATTGATTGTAATTGATTTCACAATTTTCTATCGATTCTAACATTTTTGAATGTTTGAAAATTCATTACAAAAGTAACTTGAAATATTGCGGATATCTTGTATTATTTGCGCAAGAGTTTGTATTATTCGCTCAAATAAGTTGTTTGGGGGAAAATTTTAGTTAGAAAGGAAATTTAATTCAAATGATTAATCAATAATCTTCATACCGTACTTTTTTTATATTCTGATGGACTGAAACCAAATTGTTTTTTAAATGAACGGGAAAAATATGCTTGGTCATTAAATCCGACCATATAACAAATTTCTGCTACATTTCCAACATTCTGTTTTAACAAATCCGCAGCTCTTTGCAAACGAAGTGATCTTATTAATTGTCCAGCCGGCTGATCAATTAATGCATTTAACTTTCTATTTAATTGAGAAATACTCATATTAACTTTAGATGCAATATCTTCAATTGTAAAATTTTCATTATCAAAATTGTATTCAATAAATTTTATTACATTTTCCAAAAATTTTTGATCTACAGAAATTTCTGTAATTTCTGAAGGCTTTAGAATTGTGGATTTACTAAATTTCTTTCTTAATTGTTTACGCTGATAAATTAAATTTTTTATTCTAACAATCAATTCTTTAGCACTAAATGGTTTCGTTAGATAAGCATCAATTCCGGTTTCCAAACCTTCTATTTTATCATCTAAGGCTGCTTTTGCTGTTAGCATAATTATTGGAATATGGCTTGTTTTATTATTACCGCGAATTTCTTTGCAAAATTGATAACCATCTATTTTAGGCATCATTACATCTGTAATTATTAAATCCGGAATTTCAGCCTCTGCTTTTATAATTCCTTCCTCTCCATTCGAAGCTTCAAAAATTTTATATTCATCTTCAATTTGTTCTTTTATATATGATCTCACATCCGTATTATCATCAACAATTAGAATAATTTCGGAATTTTTATTTCGGGAATTATTTTCCAACTGTGAATCAATTATTTCAACTTTTCTTCATTCAAATTTTCAATATCATTTTGATTTGTAAATTTTGAGGAATAATCGACCAATTGTTCTTTTTCCAAATTTAAATCGCCCATAGGAAGTTCAATTGTAAATTCCGTCCAATAATTTTCTTCACTTTCAACATTAATTTTTCCGTTATGAAGTAGAATTAATTCATTTGCTAAAGCTAATCCAATTCCGGTTCCTTCAAATTCGCGAGTGTTTGAACCTTCAACTTGATAAAATCGATCGAAAATATGAGGTAAGTGCTTTTTACTAATTCCTTTTCCGTTATCTTTAATTTTTATTAAAACAAATGAATCTCCTCTTAAACTTAAACTTACCGAAACTTCACCGCCAGATTTTGAAAATTTTATTGAATTTGAAATGAAATTATAGAAAACTTTTTCCATTTTATCCGGATCAAAAATTACTGGAATGTTTTCAAAATCAGATTTGAATTTTAAACTAATTTTGTGTGTTTCTGCAATTGATTCAAATGAATAAAATAAACTTTTTAGAAAAGAAACAATATTATGCTGTTTAGCTTCAAGTTTCATACTTCCGGCTTCAATTTTTGATAGATCCAAAAGCTGATTAATTAAATCTAAAAGCCTTCGTGCATTCCTATTTGCAACGTGAAGTTTTCCTTTTTCCTTAGTTTCAATATTTGATGAAAGAACACTTTCAATTTGTCCCAAAACTAATGTAAGCGGAGTTCTAAATTCATGAGAAATATTTGCAAAAAAATAGGATTTTAACTGATCGAGTTCCTTTAGTTTTTCAAAAGCTGCTAATTCAAGTTCCAAAGAATGTTTTTTGCGAATTCGTTTTAACTCATAATCTCTAATAAGATATAATATTCCTAAAAATATAAATGCATAAATAAGATATGACCACCACGTTAAATACCAGGGCGCAAGAATTGTAAAGGTATATAAATCTTCACTTCCAATTTTTCCATATATATTTTTGGATTTAACACGAAAAGTATAATCTCCGTTTGAAAGATTTGTATATTCCTTTATATTTTCATTACTCCATTGCGACCAGTTTTCTTCATATCCTTCAAGTATAAATTGATATTCATTTTGTTCAGATTTATCATAACTTGTTGAGGTAAATTGAAACACCAAATCATTATTTCTAAAAGAGAAAATATTTTTTTTCGAAGTTTTTTGATTTTTGTACCGGCATAAACTAATGAATCATGATTAACAAATACATTTCTTATAAATGTTGCAAATTTTTCTTTCAGAAATCTATTATTTTTAGGAGAATACTGAATTAAACCTTCATCCGAACTTATCCATAAAATTTCCTTTTTTCAATTGGACTATAATCTGAATACATTGTAAAAATTCTGCTTAAGTCTAATCTTTGAAATTCCGGAGATGGTGTCCACAAATAATTATCTGAGTTTTGTTTTATAGCTTTACCGAATTCTAATCCATTTTCCGTTTTTGCCAAAATCCAAAAGTTATGATCATAATCTTCTACATAAAATTTTATCAAATGAGTTGAACTAGTAAAAGTCGTTCCCAAAATTGAATCCGGATGAAATTTTTTTGTATTTTCATCAAAATTGAAAAATCCTTTATCTGTTGCAAAAAAGGTTTTCATCAATTATTAATATTGATGCTAAATTTCCCGGAAGTTTGTTGTTATTATCATAATAATCTATATTTATTTTGGTTGAATCAACAGCATTAAATAAATAATCATCCTTGCATGAAATTTGAATTGCGCCTTGGTAATAAGTTGTTAGCCATAAACTTCCATTTCCGTCTTCACTAATATTTGCAATTTCAAAAGGAACTTGAGGTAGTTTTATTAAAAGTTGAAATCTGCCATTTTTATATTTTAAAATATTTATTCCTTCTCTATGGTTTACATAAAAAATATTTGTATCAATATTTGATTTGCATCCAACGGAAGCAGTCATATCAAATAATTTCTCAATTGTATTATCACTATTAACTTTTGAAATTCCATCCATTGTAAGAACAAAAAGTGAATTTCCAAATGAGAAAAAATTATAACCGCTTGAAGAAATTCCTTTAAATGTTTTGAATGTTAAAGTAGTTTCATCATATTGGAGAAGTCCGAATGAATTTGTAGCATAAATTTTATTATTAAATCTATAAATTGATGAAAAATAATTTTTGCCGGTTTTTTCAATTGGAAGAATTTTAAATGGTGAATCAATTTCAATTTTTGCAAGTCCATCTGTCATTGCAAGCCATAAACTTCCTTGGTAATCCGGATAAACATCATACACAATATCTGTTTTAAGTCCGTTTGTAGAATTAATATTCTGAATTAATTTTCCATTTTTATCAATAATAGTAATTCCGCCTCTTTGAGTTGCAAATGCAATATTTTCATTAAAAGTTTACACGCATTATAAATTTTATTTTGAAATAAAAATTGATCAGCTTCGGTTTTGAATTTTGTAAAATTATTTCCGTAATAAAGAAATAATCCGTTTGTGTTTGTAGTAATTAAAATTTTATCATTAAAAGGAATCATATCATAAACTCCAATGCTTGCAAAACTTTCGCCATCTGGAATTAATTTGACAGAGTTACCAATTATTTTTTGTAAACCAATTCCGTTATTTCTAACAAATATATCGTCTCCAACTTTATATAATCTGTATGAAAAAACTGAATCAATAATTGTAATATTATTATTGTGAAAACGAAAAATTTGATCTTGGGTTTAAAATAAATTCCATTTGAATTTTCGTTAACATCCCAAACATCTCCAAAATTTGGAATATTTAAACTAAGTTTACGAAGTGAAACAAACTGAAGCTGTCCAATTGAATCAGCATCTAAATAGCCAAAATCAGATGATGCAGCAACATAAATTCTTCCTTTTGAATCCATACACATTGATCTGACAATAGAATTGTTGCTGGTTTTTATTAATCTCCAAGAAGAACCGTCATATTCCAAAATTCCATCATCATTACCAAAATACATCAATCCTCTTTGATCTTGTAAAATACACCAGTTTTGAATTCCAGAATTGTATTCATTTGGACTATAATTTTTTACAAAAAACTGCCCTATTTTGCCTGAACTTAAATTTTGAGAATAGTTGGAGGTGATGTTTATTAATAGGAAAAAAATAATTGCGTAGTAGAAGCAATGTATTTGAAAATAATAAAAAAACTTTTCGAAAATTATTTTCCCCAAAAATAATTTCCTTTCTGTGCAATTTGCACTTTACATTAATTTTACAAATACATAATGGAAAAATAGTTATTCCTCACAAGCGGATTCAACAAATTTTCTTAATTGTCTTACTTCGTTTCTGCTAAGTTGCTGACCAATTTTGGCAAGCATGTAAACACCCAAAATAATGATCAGAATTATTGAACTGCCCAAAGAATAGTTGCGGAATAACCTAAACTTAGTCGTGAAAGTCCCCAGAATAAGCATGCAAACGCAAAAAAGCCCAATATAGAAAATGTGAACGCGAAAGCAGTCCAAATATTTTCATTTGGACCAATAGTTCCGCGTATTTCAGTTCCGTTTTCAATTTCATCTATCTGGAAGATTAATTTGCGGTGTCCAAATATGCTTATCATTTTGGAGTGTATAAATTACCGCAAATCCTTCTTTGATCCATCCTTTAAATTGAGAATTAGGATCATATATTTTTGCAATATTATATCCATAACTTGTTTTTACCAAGTTTGGAAATTATCTTTATTCTGGGTCGCAGTTCGGTTGACATTTATTCTCAAAAGGGACAAAGTGGGGGATTAATATTAGCAAATGAAAATGTTAAAGTCAAAATTCATTATATGATTATTGGCAAACTAAAATTATTTTTCTAAAATTATTCATCCTCATTATCATCCTCTTCCTTTAAAACTCACGCCCAAAAAATTCAATTCAAAATCTTTCAATATTTCTTTAACATCATCAACGTCATTTTCATTTACCATTAAAATAGCCGGTTCTAATAATGGTCTAATTGACATAAAATTTTCACCATGAAAATAATAATCCGCGTTTCCATCAAGAAGACTTTTGATCATTGCAATATCGACTTTGGCTGTATGTTCTTAAAATTTCAACATAGTTATAATCTTTTTCTACTTCTCCATCTCGATGAACTGTTTTTGGCGAAAATGCGGGAAGACAAACCGCAATATATTCGGTATCTTCAAAAGGAGTGCTGTATCTTATCCATTCTCCTTTTTCCGTTAAAATCGCTTCGCCAGCTTTAACTTCAAAATTTTCATTTTCTGTTTCCAACCTTAAGAATTCCTTTTAACACAATAGTATATTCGTTGAATTCCGGCTGCTGTCCCGGCTCAATCCAGCCTTGCGGACTATTCATTTTGGCAATGCTTACTTCTTCGCTTTGTGAATTCACTCTTCCAAAATATTCTTTAATTATTTTAGGTTTATTTCCGGCTGATTCAATTATTGACGGTGAACTAATTATTTTTGGCATAATAACCTCTATTGTACAAATGAATTTTACAAAATTTTATAAATCAATATAATGCATTTTCTCAATAATGTGATTTTCAATTTTAAATTTTTGTTAAATTTTTATATCTCATGAAATGTATAATTTTTTTTAAATTCAAATTATTATTTTATATTCCTTTATTAAAAAAGAATGGTTGTTGTGATTAAAATATTGTTTTGTTCTCAATTATATTTTCATTAATTGGCTATGCCCAAAAGATGAAAAACCTAAATTAGTTGTTTGGAATTGTTGTTGATCAAATGCGTTATGATTATTTGGAAAAATTTTACAATCATTTTGGCAATAACGGATTTAAAAGAATTGCTGAACAACGGGAACAAATTTTACAAATTGTAAAATAAATTATATTCCAACTGTAACTGGCGCGGGACATGCATCAATTTATACAGGAACTATTCCGTACTTTCACGGAACTATTGCAATGATTGGAAAGATAGAACAACGTTTGAAAATGTTAACTGTGTTACAGCTGTTAGTCCAGCAGACAAAATGCTTGTTGAAGGAATTGATAAAGAACTTTCACCTGAACAGCTTTTAAGTACAACTATTGGAGATCAAATTAAACTTAATAGTTTTGGAAAGTCCAAAGTAATTAGTCTTTCTATAAAAGATCGCGGGGCAATGTTGCCTGCCGGAAGAAGCGCAAATGCGGCATATTGGTTTGATGATAACACCGGAAAATTTATTTCTTCATTTTATTATCTGAAAAAATTACCCGATTGGGTAACAAATTTTAATAATTCGGGTATTGTTGATTCTTATTTGAATAAAGAATGGAATTTATTAAAATCGCCGGAGATATATAAAAATTTACCCGACGATAATTCACAATATGAAGAGGATGTTTTTAATGAAGGAAAAACGTCATTCCCGCATTCATTGAAAATATTGAGCAATCTAAAAAGTTTAATAAACTCTTGTATACACCATTTGGAAATCAAATACTAATTGATTTTGTTAAAGAAATATTAAAAAATGAAAATTTAGGCAAAGGTGAATTTACCGATCATCTCGCCGTGAGTTTTTCAACTCCTGATAAGATTGGACATGATTATGGAATACAGTCTTATGAAGTATTGGATACTTATTTAAGATTGGATGAGCAGCTTTCTAATTACTGAAAATGTTGGATAACCAAGTCGGGAAAGACAATTACTTACTATTCCTTACAGCCGATCACGGCGGAATGGAAAATACTCGGTATCTTCAAGATATGCATTTTGACGCCGGAGTTTTAGATAATTCCAACTTTAATGAAAAACTAACAAATCACTTAGAGAAAGTTTTTGGAAGTAAAGATTTGATTAAAACAAGATTTTCAAGAAATCTCTACTTAAATTATGAAGAAATTTCTAAACTAAAATTAGATAATATAAAAGTTGAGCAAGAAATTAAAAATTACATGTTGAGCAGTTTTCCTGAAATGTCGAAGTATTTACGAAATCCGAACTTGATAAAATGTCTTATCTTAGATCACCAAACAATTACATTTTGAACGGATGGTAATAAGAAGATCCGGATATATATTATTTCTCTAAAACATTTTATTTGGAATTCGAAAAAAAAAAAATATGGCACACAGCATGGATCGAGACACAATTATGATAATCATATACCATTTTAATTTATGGGAAAAATGTTCCCGCCCAAACAAGAAATGATGAAGCTTATATTGAAGATATTGCGGAACGGTTTGTGATTTTATCGGAGTAACACCGCCAAGTGATTGTATTGAATTCCTTTTGCTTAAAAAATAAAATTATCCAATTTTTTCCGTGTTTTAAAATAAGTCGCAATTATGCAAAATTAATTGTGACTTATTCAGCAATATTATCTTTCAATTTATGTTAAGCCATTTTTCTAAAGTCGAATAAATTTTCTCTTTTTCATCACCTGTAAAACTGTTTATTCTGGTCTGGTGATTTCCGCTTTCTTAATCTTTTACCGCGTTTGTATTTGGACCAATATTGACGCTTGTAGCCGACCAAGTATCGTTGCCGCCATAAATATAAAGTAGTATTGCCGCCATAGTTATATATGTAACTCATTATATTTTCCGATTAATTTTTGTTGAAATTTAATTCAGCATTTTACGGAGCAAAACAAATATTGCTGGCGTATTTATCTTACATCAATTAGTAAATCAGTAAAATCACTTGTTTCGTAATTGTAATAACCAATTTGTATAAGCCTGATAGAAAACGGTTGAAAATAAGCTATTGATTTTCCGTCAAAATAATCAAACGGTGATGGGTGTATAAATGCTTAAATAAATTTTC